>CAJBIS010000064.1 GCA_903953195.1 uncultured Actinomycetes bacterium | reverse complement strand
TGCCAGCGCTCGCTCATGGCGACCCCGCCCCGGCCGCGGGGATCGAAGCCCAGCCGCTGGTCGAGGTCGGTCGTGACCTCGAAGCCCGAGGCGAAGATCAGCAGGTCGACCGGGTACTCGGTCCCGTCGACGACCACGCCGGTCGGGGTGACGGAGTCTACGCCTCGCCCGTCGGTGTCGACCAGGTGCACGTTCGGCTGGTTGAACGCCGGCAGGTACTCGTCGTGGAAGCACACCCGCTTGCAGTGCTTGCCGTACCAGGGCTCGAGCTTCGCTGCGACCTCGGGGTCCTCCACGATGTCGCGCACCCGTTGACGGATCTGTTCCATCGTCTCGAAGTCGGAGAGCTCGATCGCCTCCTGCTCCTCGGGGGTGGCACCGGCGCTCTGCGTGTCCTCCCACATCACCTCGGTCCACCCGTCCTTGACGAGGTTGACCTCGGGCTTCTTGCCGGTGACCGCCTGGGTGAAGTTGCGGATGCGCTGGGCCTGCCAGCCGGGTTCGAGGCTCTGGAACCACTCGACGTCGGTCGGGCCGTTGTTGCGTTCGCCGACGGCGGACGGGGTGCGCTGGAAGACGTAGACGTCCTTGGCCGCACGTGCGAGCTGGGGGACGACCTGCACGGCGGTGGCGCCGGTGCCGATGATGCCCACCCGCTTGTCGGCGAGCCGGTCCATGGGCTCGGTCGGGCCACCGCCGGTGAGGTCGTAGTTCCAGCGGCTCGTGTGGAACGACGCGCCGGCGAACGTCTCGATCCCGGGGATGCCCGGGAGCTTGGCCTTGCTGAGGATGCCGCCGGCGGTCACGAGGAACCGGGCCGAGAGCCGGTCGCCGCGTGAGGTGACGACCTGCCAGCGTGCGGCACCGTCGTCCCAGGTGGCGGTGTCGACCTCGGTCTGGAACAGGGCGTGCTCGTACAGGCCGAACTGCGTGCCGATGCGCTGGCAGTGCTCGAAGATCTCGGGCGCCTGCGCGTACTTCATCGTCGGCATGTACCCGGTCTCCTCGAGGAGCGGCAGGTACGTGTACGACTCGACGTCACACATGCAGCCCGGGTAGCGGTTCCAGTACCAGGTGCCACCGAAGTCCCCGGCCTTGTCGATGATCCGGAAGTCGGTGACGCCGCGCTCGAGCAGGTGGACCGACGTGAGCATGCCGGCGAACCCGGCGCCGACGACGACCACATCGGTCTCCTCGACGACGGCATCGCGGGTGAACCCGGGCTCGACGAACGGGTCACGGTCGTACTCCGAGTAGTCGCCGGTCAGTTCCTGGAACTGCTCCATGCCGTCGGAACGGAGGCGCTTCTCTCGTTCGGCCTGGTACCGGGCTCGCGCTGCGTCGAGCGCCTCGGTGTCACCGGATTCTGGCTGGGGCATGGTGGTCGACCTCGGATCCCGGCGCGCCGGACACGCCGCTGCGACCAACATACGGGCTGCGACCGATGCGGTCCGCATCCCGTGTCATCCGCCCCCGCTGGCTCCGTCGGGGCGATGCCAGAGGGAGCTTCCGGTTGCGGTGTCACGTCGGATCTGGACGAACCCCGACTGCCGCAGCACGCGTTCGAGGGGCTCGTCGTCGGGGCCGAGAACGACGAGATCGGAGCGCTCGACCAGCGTGCGTGCGGCGGCGACGCCGTCGGCTCGACTGGCGCCCGGTGCCGTTGCGGCGAACGGGTCGAGCTGCAGCCTGCGGTCCCCGTCGCTGCCGGGCAGGCGGTCGCCGACGAGGATCCGCTCCGGTGACGGCGACCACACCGTGCCCGGTTCGTCCCGGAGGTCGACGGCGAACGATTCGACCGCCGGAGCACGGCCGAGCGCATCGCCGCGCACCCACCGGAGGTCGTTCGTGACCCCGAGCGCGAGGAGCGCGATCGCTGCGATGCCGGCGGTTCGGGGTCGGAGGTCAGGCGTGGCCACGAGCGTGAGGGCCTCGGCAACGACCGCAGCGGCCATCAGGCCGACGGCGGGGGCGAGCGCAGCGGCGTAGTGGAAGCCGAAGTAGGGGCCGACCAGGAATGCTGCGACCGTGGTGACGTACCACGCCACGCCGAAGCGCAGCACCGGGTCGGAGCGCCGGCGGGTGCACAGCAGCACCACGGCGAGTGCGGCGACGAGCGTCGGCACCGCCTCACGCCACGCCAGTTGGTCCCACCCGAGACCGAACACGCCGCGCAGACGATCGTGGAGCGCCGTGCCGTCGGTGCGTCCGGACTGGTAGCCGATCGTCTGTTCCACGAATCCGCTCGGCGAGGCCGCCACGAACGGGATCACCACGAGCGCGAACGTCGCCGCCGCACCGCCGAGGACGCGTCCGAGGTCGCGCCACGACCGATGCGCTCGTGTTGCGATGATCGGAACGAGCAGGCCGATCGCCCAGAACTTGAAGGTCAGGGCGGCCCCGAGCGCCACGCCTGCGGCCCACGCGCTCCGACGGTCGCGGTGGTCATCGGTTGGCGTGGCGAGCCAGCACGCGGCGGCGAGCAGCGTGAACAGGTTCAACCACGGTTCGATCAGCACGCTGCGCTCGGCGACTGCGACCGCCGGCAGCGTGGCCGCGATGACCATGGCCGCGATCGCGGCTGCGGTCGCGTACTGGCGCAGCGCGATCCGCCCGATCAGGTAGGCGGCGAACGCTCCGGCGAGTGCTGACCCGATCCGGGCGACGGTGATCGCATCGAGGACGGACCGGAGCTGGCCGAGCGGCGCCAGCAGCACGAACAGGCCCGGCGGCTGGGCGACGGTGACGTCACGGTAGGGCAGTGCACCGCGCCCCAGCGCGAGGCCCGCAGTCACGTAGATGCTCTCGTCGCTGTCGAGGCCTCGAGCGGTCGGACCGGTCGCCGCAATCACCGCCAGTCGTGCGGCGCCGAGAACAACCGCCGTCGCCGCCACGGCTCGGTGTGACATCCGGTCGTTCGAGCGGTCGGCCACCGGCCGATCGTACCGGTGGCTGGTCCTGCGTCGATGGTGGCCCGGCCGATAGCATTTTGTCGTGGCCGATCAGTCAGCCCCGCAGCGCACCGCCTCGCGGCCGTTCGTGGTCGACGCCGGCGCGCCACCGGTCGAGTCGTGGGGTGTGACCGGACCCGGTGCCGTGGCGTGGCGCACCGTCGTGAGTGGCGACCGCACCCCGAGTACCGGACTCACGGTCGGGGTCGCCGAGGTCGAACCGGGTGCTCCCGATCGTGTGCACGTGCACCGACACGACCAGGACGAGGTGTACCACGTCGTCGCCGGCGAAGGTGCGGTGGTCGTCGGTGACGACGAGTACGTCGTCGGCCCGGGTTCGACGGTGTTCATCCCGGGTGGCACGTGGCACTCGGCCCGCAACACCGGCACCGAGGTCCTCCGCCTGTTCTACGTGTTCGCCGCCGACTCGTTCGCGGACGTGGTCTACGAGTACCGGGACGGTGAGCCCCGCTCGTGAGCGGCACCCGGGTCAGTCGTTGAAGTCGAAGAAGTAGCGGTCGACCCACTCGGTGTCACGCCCTGACCTGGAGCGGAACACGGCGGGCAGGTCTCGGGCCATGGTCAGCATGTGCCAGTCGCCGTAGGCGTCGAACTTCCGACACGATGCCGTGAGTGGCGTCGATCGGAGACAGATGAACCGCCGTCCGGTGGCCCGACCGCGCGCTCGGAGGCGCCGGGCGAAGGCGACGTCCTCGCCGACGAGCACC
>CAJBIS010000063.1 GCA_903953195.1 uncultured Actinomycetes bacterium | reverse complement strand
TAGACGAACAGCGACGGGTGCGCCTCGGACGCCGCGAGTCGTCGCGAGCGTTCGAGCGGAGCGCCCGAACCGTCGTCGGCGCGGCGACCGAGCAGTTCACCGGCGAACGCCCGTGCTGCCCGTCGCGTCCCCGAACCCGAGCGGCCGAGGAACAGGTCGGCGTGCACGGGTGCGTCCAGTGCGACGTTGAGGAACGCGACCGCCGCCTCCTGGCCGACGACGTCGGCGAACGCGTCGGCGCCGCTCACGCGAGCCCCAGCCGTTGCGTCACCGCGTCACGCACCAGCGCCGCCACGGCATCCACGTCGCCGGAACCGTCGAGGACGACCCAGCGGTCGGGATCGTCGGCAGCCTGCGAGCGGTACGACTCGACCACCCGGCGGTGGAACTCGGCGCCGGCGGCCTCGATGCGGTCCGACGCCGCGCCCCGACGCTCGGCTGCGGTCTGCTCGTCGACGTCGAGCAGCACGATCAGGTCGGGTTGCAGCCCTCGTGCCGCCCACGACGACAGCTCGGCGAGCTGCACCGGGTCGAGCCCGCGGCCCTGACCCTGGTACGCGATGGTCGACGGTGTGTAGCGGTCGCACACGACGTGGCGACCGGCGGCGAGCGTCGGTTCGATCACCTGCGCCACGTGCTGCGCCCGGTCCGCCGCCATGAGCAGTGCCTCGGCGCGATCGTCGAGTGGTGCGTCCTGATCGTCGTCCGCGGACGCGAGCACGACCGATCGGATCCGGACGCCGAGCGGCGAGCCGCCGGGCTGGCGGGTCCAGAGCGCGTCGAGCGACTCGGCGAGCCGCGCCGACTGGGTGGACTTGCCGCAGCCCTCCCCGCCCTCGACGACGATGAACCGACCCCTCACGGCTCCTGCTCCCGGGTCTCGGCGTCGTCGCCGTCCGCAGCGGAACCGGCGTCGTCGGTCGACACAGGGCCCTCCACGGCATCGGCCACATGATCGGTCGGACCGTCGATCCCGAACCCTTCGGCGAGTTCGCTGGCCACCTCGCCGAGCGCCTCGGATGCCGACGGCGGCTGCGACGTCGGGTGGTTGGAGCGCGACGCCGAGCTGGTGACCCCGCCGGTCCGGTTCGCCATCGCGTCTCGCAGTCCGGCGCGCAGTCCGAGCTTCATCGAACGGCCGGCGAGCACGCCGGCACCCATCAGGATGATGGCCGCGAGCCACAGGGTGACCCGCACGCCGGGGACGGCGAGATCGAAGCCGAACACGCCGACGGTCGGCACCTCGGGCTCCAGATCACCCGTGGCAGCGCGGGCGAACCCGTTGAACACGGTCGCCAGGAACGGTCCGATGAGCAACGCCATCAGCACGCACAACCGGACCAGCGTCATCATCGTGGCGAAGATGCGGCCCCGCAGCTCGTCATCGGTGTGCGCCTGCAACAGGGTGAACCCGAGCACGTACACCGCGCCGGCACACAGGCCGAGGCCGAACACACCGAGCGCCGCCGGCCAGAAGTTCGACATCGACACGCCGACGAACATCGACACACCGGCAGCCACCACCAACAACGGGAACGCCCGCTCCTTGTTGATGCGGTTCTGCACGATCGACAACAGGATCACGCCGGTCGCCACGCCCAGGCCGAGCGCGGTGATGAACAGCGGGAACGCGTTGGGGTTGCCGATCACGTACCGGGAGAACGTCGGCCCCAACGGCACGAGCATGGCGCCACCGATGAGGCCGGTGGCCAGGCCCAGGATCACGCCGCGCACGATCGGGTTGACGTAGATGAACTGCCAGCCCTCGCGCACCTCGTCGGTCATGCGGCGCAGGTACGAACGCTCCTCGGCCATCGGGTCGCGGTGCTCGGCGGCGGAGAGCTGCGGACCGGCGGTCGACGGCATGCCCCGGAACACGAACCTCCACAGGATGAACGCCGACAACAGGAACGAGACGGCGTCGAAGTAGAACGCCAGGCTCTGCGTGTCGCCCAGGTTGCGCCCGAGTCCCATGAACGCCAGCACCGAGACCGTTGCGAGCTGGTCGTTCATCAGCTTCAGGCCGTACTGGACCGGTCCGGCGATCGGCATCGTGGCGTACGCCGCGACGAGCGACAGCGAGTTGGCCGTCGTCAGCTTCTCCTCGGGGACGATGTTCGGGATGAGCGCCTCCTTCGCCGGCGACCACATGAGCGTGAACAGCTCGAGGATGAAGCTGGCGAAGATCAACCCGGGCACGGTCTGCACGAGCGGCAGGCACAGGAACACGACCGCCCGCGAGATGTCGGCGACGATCATGATCTTGCGTCGATCGAACCGGTCGATCAGCACACCGATGAACGGAGCGAGGAACAACCCGGGCGCCACCCGCGCCGTGGTGACCAGCGCGATCGCGGCCTCCGGTTGCGACGAGATGCTGGCGGCGAGCGACGTGATCGCGAAGAAGCCGACCCAGTCACCGAGGGCCGAGATGACCTGGACGTTGAACAGGGCGAAGAAACGGCGGGTTCCGAACACCCGCTCCACCCAGCCGACCTGCTCGGCCGGCGTGGCGTTCATCGCGGCCTCAGCCACCCTCGGGTGCCTGCTGCTCGGCCGGGGCCTTCTTCGCGGGCGCCTTCTTCTTGGCCGGCGCCTTCTTCTTCGCAGCAGCCTTCTTCTTGGCCGGGGCCTTCTTCTTCGCGGCAGCCTTCTTCTTGGCGGGCGCCTTCTTCTTGGCCCGCTTCTTGGAGGGGCCCTTCGCCCGACGCTCCGCGAGCAGCTCGAGCGCCCGCTCCATGGTCAGCGCCTCGACCGAGTCGCCCTTGCGCAGACTCGCATTCGTCTCGCCATCGGTCACGTAGGGGCCGAACCGGCCGTCCTTCACGACGATCGGCTTCTCGGTGTCCGGGTCGGCGCCCATCTCGCGCAACGGCGCGGCCGCTCGCTGACCGCGCCGGCGCTTCGGCTCGGCGAGGATCCGCAACGCCTCCTCGAGGGTGAGCGTCAGGATCTGCTGTTCGGTCTCGAGCGACCGGGAGTCCGTCCCCTTCTTCAGGTAGGGGCCGTAGCGGCCGTTCTGGGTGGTGATCACCACGCCGTCGGCGGGATCGGCGCCGACCTCACGGGGCAGCGCAAGCAGGGGCACCACGTCGTCGAGCGTGACCGTGGCCGGGTCCATGGACGAGAAGAGCGAGGCGGTACGCGGCTTGGTACCCGAC
>CAJBIS010000062.1 GCA_903953195.1 uncultured Actinomycetes bacterium | reverse complement strand
GTCATGAGTCCCTTGCTCGTGGACAGGACAGCGATACCGAGTCCGCCGAGCACACGCTCGACCTCGTCGTACTTGCGGTACACCCGCAGACCCGGCTTGGACACCCGGCGCAGGCCGGAGATGACCCGCTTGCGCTCGGGGGAGTACTTCATGTCGATGCTCAGGAACTGGCCGGGGCCGTTCGGGTTGTCCGCGATCTGGAACCCGACGATGTACCCCTCCTTCTTCAGGACGGTGGCCAGCGCTTCCTTGAGCTTGGAGGACGGCATACGGACGTCGTCGTGCATCGCGATGTTGGCGTTGCGGATCCGAGTCAGCATGTCGGCCAGTGGGTCGGTCATGGTCATGATGCGTCGCCTCCTCTCACCAGCTCGCCTTGGTCACGCCGGGGATCTCCCCCGCGTGAGCCAGGTCACGAAGACACACCCGGCACAGCCCGAACTTCCGGAACACTGCGCGCGGACGGCCGCACTTGCGGCACCGGGTGTACGCCCGGACCTTGTACTTGGGCTTGCGCTGCTGCTTCTGCTTCAGAGCCTCGGTCGCCATGTCACTGCTGCCCTTCACGTCGGAATGGGAAACCGAAGGAGTCCAGGAGCGCCCGGCCTTCGGCATCGTTCTGTGCGGTGGTCACGATCGTGATGTCCATGCCACGAGAGGCATCGACACGGTCGTAGTCGATCTCGGGGAAGATCAGCTGCTCGGTCACCCCGAAGGTGTAGTTGCCACGTCCGTCGAAGCTCTTCGTGGGAAGCCCACGGAAGTCACGGATGCGGGGGATCGCCAGCGTGACCAGCCGGTCGAAGAACTCCCACATGGTGTCGCCGCGCAGCGTCACCTTGACGCCGATCGCGTTGCCCTCGCGGAGCTTGAAGCCGGCGATCGACTTCTTGGCCTTGGTCACGACGGGCTTCTGCCCGCAGATCGTGGTGAGGTCCTCGACGACCTTGTCGATGAGGCCCTTGTTGTCGACCGCACGGCCGACACCCACGTTGACCACGATCTTCTCGAGTCGCGGCACCTGCATCACGTTGGGCAGCTCCAGGGTCTGCTGCAACGCGGCGCGGAGCTCGTCGTTGTACTTCGCCTTCAGGCGAGGGATCGTCGTGGTGGTCACAGCTCACCTCCGGTCCGCCGGCTGATCCGGGTCTTGGTCCCGTCGTCGCCGATCCGGTAGCCGACGCGAGTCGTCCGGCCGTCGCTGTCGATGAGCGCGACGTTCGACGCGTCGATCGGCATGATCTTGTCGATGATGCCGCCCTGCTGCATGGCCCGGGTCGGCTTCTGCGACCGCTTGGCGACGTTGACGCCCTCGACGGTCACCTTGTTGGTGTCGGGATGGACGGCGATGACCTCACCCTCCTTGCCGCGGTCCTTGCCCGTGAGGACGCGGACGCGGTCACCCTTGCGGATCTTCATCAGATCACCTCCGGAGCCAGCGACACGATGCGCATGAAGCGCTTCTCACGCAGCTCGCGGCCCACCGGGCCGAAGATGCGGGTGCCGCGGGGCTGCTTCTGGTCGTTGATGAGCACGGCCGCGTTCTCGTCGAAGCGGATGTAGCTGCCGTCCGGCCGCCGCTTCTCCTTCTTCACGCGGACGACGACGCACTTCACGACCTCGCCCTTCTTGACGGCCGCGCCGGGCAGCGCGTCCTTGACGGTCGCCACGATGACGTCGCCGATCGAGGCGTAGCGGCGCTTCGAGCCGCCCAGCACCTTGATCACGAGGATCTCCTTGGCGCCCGAGTTGTCGGCCACCTTGAGGCGGCTCTCCTGCTGGATCATCGGGCACGCTCCAGGACCTCGACCACACGCCAGCGCTTGGTCTTCGACAGCGGGCGGGTCTCCATCACACGGACGCGGACACCGATGTTGAGGTCGTTGGTCTCGTCGTGGACGTAGAGCTTCTTGTCCTGCTGCAGCGTCTTGGAGTACTTCGGGTGACGCACCCGCTCGGTCACGGTCACGACCGCGGTCCGATCCATCTTGTTGGACGTGACGATGCCCTCTCGGACCTTGCGCGCGTTGCGCTCGGTGCTCTCGGTGCTCGACTCATCTGTCATCAGGACTCACCTCCCTGGGTGGCCTCAGCCGCCTGGATCTCACGGTCACGCAGCTCGGTCAGTGCCCGAGCGATGTCCCGCTTCGTCTGGGCGATACGTGCCGAGTTCTCGAGCTGGCCGGTGGCCAGCTGGAACCGCAGCTTGAACAGTCGGTCTCGTTCCTCGGCGAGGAACTCCACGAGCTGGGCGTCGCCCAGATCTCGCACGTTGGTCGACGCCATCAGTACCCCTCCTCGCGCAGGATGATGCGGGCCTTGATCGGCAGCTTCTGGATGGCACGGTTCAGCGCGCCACGGGCGATCTCGTCGTCCGGGTAGCTGAGCTCGAACAGCACACGACCCGGCTTGACCACGGCGACCCAGCGCTCGGGGTTGCCCTTGCCGGAACCCATGCGGGTCTCGGCCGGCTTCTGCGTGACGGGCTTGTCCGGGAAGATGTTGATCCAGACCTTGCCGCCGCGCTTGATGTGGCGGGTCATGGCGATACGGGCGGCCTCGATCTGCCGGGCGGTGATCCACCCGGGCTCGAGGGCCTGGATGCCGTACTGGCCGTGGGACACGGACGTCCCACCCTTGGAGGTGCCCTTCAGGCGACCCCGGTGCTGCTTGCGGTGCTTGACCTTGCGAGGCATCAACATGGTCAGTCACCGTCCCCGGGCCGGAAGTGCGGCGTCTCGTGGTGCTCGCGGGTGGAGCGCTCGATCTCCTCCTCCTCGGCGAGGAGTCGCTCGAACTCGGGGTCGGCCTCACCGATGAGCGGCTTGACCTCTTCCTCGGGTTCCTCGACGGGCTCGGCCGCCGGAGCCGGTGCGGCCGGCTTCGTCGACACGACACGGGGACGCTCGGCTGCGGCGCTCTCGCCCACGGCCATGGCCGCCTCACGGGCGATCTTGTCCTCGTTCGGGCTCTTGTACGGCAGGATGTCGCCCTTGTAGATCCACACCTTGACGCCGATCCGGCCGGCGGTGGTGCGGGCCTCACGGAAGCCGTAGTCGATGTCGGCGCGCAGCGTGTGCAGCGGCACACGACCTTCGCGGTACCACTCGGTCCGCGACATCTCGGAGCCGCCGAGACGACCCGAGCACTGGACCCGGATGCCGAGGGCGCCGGCCTTCTGGGCGTTCTGCACGGCGCGCTTCATGGCGCGGCGGAAGGCGATGCGGTTGGCGAGCTGGTCCGCCACACCCTGGGCGATCAGCGCGGCGTCGAGCTCGGGCTGCTTGATCTCCTGGATGTTCAGCTGCACCTTCGGATTGCCGGTCAGCTTCGCCAGATCGGCACGGAGCTCATCGGCCTGGGCGCCCCGCCGTCCGATCACGATGCCGGGGCGGGCGGTGTGGACGTCGATGCGGAGTCGATCGCTGGTGCGCTCGACCTCGATCCGGGAGATCGCCGCGTTCGGCAGCTTCTCCATCAGGTACGCGCGGATCTTCCAGTCCTCGGTGAGGTAGTCGACGTACTTGTCTCGGGTGGCGAACCACCGCGACTTCCAGTCGGTGGTGACACCGAGTCGGAACCCGTACGGGTTGACCTTCTGGCCCATCAGTCCTCGTCCTTCCTGGACTCGTCATCTGCGTCGGCGGCCTCATCGGCGCCCTCATCAGCAGCGTCCTCTGCGGCCTCGAGCTCCTCGGCGTCCTCGACGACCGCTTCGGATGCCGCGTCGTCAGCCGCTGTCTCGTCAGCCGCGCTCTCGTCAGCCGCAGTCTCGTCAGCCGCGGTCTCGCTCGTGTCCGCCGTCTCGACCTCCGCCTCGTCGGTCGCGGTCGTGGTCTCGTCGAGCTCCTCGTCCGTGACCGGCTCGTCGGACTCGGACGCCGACTTGCTCTTGGCGACTCGACGGGCGCGCTGTGCGGCCGCATCGGGCTGGGTGCGGCCGGTGGCCGCGGCCCGCTCACGGATCACCTCGAGTTCGGTGACGGTGTACCGGCCGACGATCACCGTGATGTGCGCGGTCCGCTTGCGGATCCGGGTGGCACGGCCACGGGCACGGGGACGCCAACGGTTCATGGTCGGGCCCTCGTCCGCGTAGCAGGCGGCGACGTAGAGCTCGTCCGGCGGGATGTCGTTGTTGTTCGCGGCGTTGGCCACGGCGGAGTCGAGCACCTTGATGACCAGGTCGGAGGCGCCGCGGTCGGAGAAGGTCAGAATGTTGCGGGCCTCACCGACCGGCTTGTTGCGGATCAGGTCGAGCACCACGCGCACCTTCGTCGCCGACGTGCGTGCGTTGCGGTGCACGGCGCGGACGCCGGGGCGCTCATTGGTCTTGGCGTGCGTTGCAGTGGACATCAGCGGCGGCCCTTCGCGCCCTTCTCCTGCCCGGCGTGGAACTTGAACGTCCGGGTCGGAGCGAACTCACCGAGCTTGTGGCCGACCATCGCCTCGGTCACGTACACCGGGATGTGCTTGCGGCCGTCGTGGACGGCGATGGTGTGGCCGACCATCTCGGGGATGATCGTGGAACGGCGCGACCAGGTCTTGATCACGCTCTTGGATCCCGACTCGTTGAGCGCGTCGACCTTCTTGAGCAGATGGTCGTCCACGAAGGGACCCTTCTTCAGACTGCGGGGCACGATGCCTCCCTCCTCACCGTCGCGAGCCGCGTGTACGGCGGCGGCGGACGATGAGCTTCTGTGACGGCTTCTTCTTGTTACGAGTACGACCTTCGGGCTTGCCCCAGGGCGACACCGGGTGGCGACCACCCGAGGTCTTGCCCTCGCCACCACCGTGCGGGTGGTCGACGGGGTTCATGGCCACGCCGCGGGTCTGCGGGCGGACGCCCTTCCAGCGGTTGCGGCCGGCCTTGCCGATCTTGATGAGATCGTGCTCGGCGTTGCCGACCTCGCCGACGGTGGCCCGACAGTCGATCGGCACACGACGCATCTCGGTCGAGGGCAGACGCAGCGTTGCGTAGTCGCCTTCCTTGGCCACGAGCTGCACGCTCGAACCGGCCGAACGGGCCATCTTGCCGCCCGCTCCCGGCTTGAACTCGACGTTGTGCACGACGGTACCGACGGGGATGTAGCGCAGCGCCATGGCGTTGCCGGGGCGGATCTCGGCGCCGTGACCCGACTGGATGGTGTCGCCGACCACGACGTCCTTCGGGGCGAGGATGTAGCGCTTCTCGCCGTCGAGGTAGTGCAGCAGTGCGATCCGACAGGTGCGGTTCGGGTCGTACTCGATCGAGGCGACCTTCGCCGGCACGCCGTCCTTGGTCCGCTTGAAGTCGATGACGCGGTACTGCTGCTTGTGTCCGCCGCCGCGGTGGCGCGACGTCTTGCGGCCGTAGCTGTTGCGACCACCGGTCTTCGACTTCTTCGCCAGCAGCGACTTCTCCGGCTCGGAGCGGGTCAGCTCCGAGAAGTCGGAGACCGTCTGGAAGCGGCGGCCGGGACTGGTGGGCTTGCGCTTGCGAATGCCCATCTCACTTCACCTCGAACAGATCGATCTGCGCGCTGTCCGGCGACAGGGTCACCAGCGCACGCTTGATGTTGGAACGGCGGCCGAACGTGGGGCTGCGACGGTTGCGCATCCGCTTGCCCTTGCGGTTCAACGTGTTGACGCTCTGCACCTTGACGCCGGGCCAGATGGCCTGGACGGCGTCGCGGATCTCGGGCTTCGACGAGTCCGAGGCGACCTCGAACGTGTAGACGCCCTGATCGAGGAGCCCGTAGGACTTCTCGCTGACGACCGGTCGGAGGATCACGCTCCGGGGGTCCTTGCCGAGCTGGTTGGCACTCACGACGCGGCCTCCCCTGCGGTGGCGGTCTCATCTGCTCCGGACTCAGGTGCTCCGGACTCGGGCTCGTTCCCCGGCACCGTGTCGGCGCTGAAGACCACGACGTCGTTGACGAGCACGTCGTAGGTGTTGAGCTCACCCGGGGTCAGCACGTGGACGTCGGGCAGATTGCGGAACGTCTTCTGCGCCACGTCGTGGTCGAACGGGACCACGATCAGGACCCGGCCCTCGAGCCCGACCGCCGACAGGAACGCCACGGCGTCCTTGGTGCGGGGCGCTGCGAAGTCCCAGTCCTCGACCACGACGACCTTGCCCTCGGCCGCACGATCGGACAGCGCCGAACGCAGCGCGAGGCGCTTCATCTTCTTGGGCGTGCGCTGCTCGTAGGAGCGGGGCTTGGGCCCGAGCGCCACGCCACCGCCGCGCCACTGGGGCGCACGGATCGAACCCTGGCGGGCACGACCGGTGCCCTTCTGACGGAACGGCTTGGCACCGCCGCCGGCGACCTCGGCCCGGGTCTTCGTGGACTGCGTGCCGGACCGGCGGGCGGCGAGCTGTGCGGTCACCACCTGGTGCATCACGGGCACGTTCGGCTCGATGCCGAACACCTCGTCGGGCAGTTCCACGGTGCCGACCTCGGCACCCGCACGGTTGTGGAGCGGAACGGTGGGCATCAGGACTCCCCTCCCCCGGCGTTGCTGCGGGCCTTCACGGCGTTGCGCACGACGACGACCCCGCCGCGGGGACCGGGCACGGCGCCCTTGACGAGCACGACACCCTGTTCGACGTCGACCCGAACGATCTCGAGGTTCAGGGTCGTGACCTGTGTGCCACCCATGCGCCCCGCCATGCGGACGCCCTTGAACACGCGGGACGGCGTGGCGCACTGACCGATCGAACCGGGCATGCGGTGCACGCGGTGTGCGCCGTGCGACGCCGGCTGACCGGCGAAGCCGTGGCGCTTCATCGGACCGGCGAAGCCCTTGCCCTTGCTGACGGCGGTGACGTCGACCATGTCGCCGGCGGCGAACGTGTCGGCAGCGATCTCCTGACCGACCTCGAACTCCGAGGTGTCCTCGAGCCGGAGCTCGAGGAGGCGCACGCCCGGGTCGACTCCGGCGGCGGCGTAGTGGCCGGCGAGCGGCTTGGTCAGCTTGCGGGCGTCCCGTTGTCCGTAGGTCACCTGCACGGCGCTGTAGCCGTCACGCTCGGGCGTCCGGAGCTGGACGACGCGGGCCGGGCTGACGCGCAGCGCGGTGACCGGGATGGCGATGTTCGCCTCATCCCAGACCTGGGTCATGCCCAGCTTCTCTCCGACGATTGCTCTCTTGGCCATGGTGGCTCGGTTCCTCCGGCTGTCCCTCACCAACGAGCGAGGGACCGCCCTTCACGCGAACGCTCCGCTCGGGCAGGCCCGGCGGAGCGACGACTCGGTTGTGCCGACCGGTTCCCCGAGGGCCTGGCCGGACGTCGGTTGACACGACCCGGACAGGCGGCCGAAGGGGCCATCTGACTCGAGTGCGGATCCTGTGGACGTTGACCCACAGCGACCGGGAGACCGTATCAGTACCCGGACGGCGAGACAAAAGGTGGTTGCCGGCGGTCAGCGCATCCGAGGGAGCGCCCTGCGGAACGGCTGCCGTCAGGCCGGTCGGAACAACTG
>CAJBIS010000061.1 GCA_903953195.1 uncultured Actinomycetes bacterium | reverse complement strand
GTGTTCGACGTAGCTGATGGTCTCCCAGTCGCGGGCGTTCGGGTCGGACACGGTGGCTCCTCGTGGTGACGTCGTGACGGCGCCACGATACCGGCGAGCCGGAGTCTCAACGCTCCGGAGCGGCGTCGTCGAGCCGGCGGATCACCATCGCGGCGCCACCGAGCACGGCGATCGCGGCGATCGCCGCCGTCGCCTCGTGCAGCCGGCCGAACACCTGGAGCACGCCGAAGGCGACCAGCAGCAGCACCGCTGCGGCACCGTGCACCGCGGCGCGCCGGCGGGCGAGGAGGCCACCGATGCTGATGTTGAGTACCGCGAACGATGCCGAGATCACGATCAGCGGGACGAGGATCATCCGCATGTACTTCGCGTCGACGGCGTTCACCTCGGGGTTCAGGATGAGTGACAGTCCCACGGCAAGGCTCATGAGCGACACCTGGAGCGGCAGGTGCGCGGCGATCCACCAACGACGGCGTTCGGTGCTGTCGGGCAGGCCTGACGGCGAGATGTCGGTGAAGTACAGCCACCAGATCACGTAGATCACCGCGAACGTGAGGGGCAGGCCGATCAGGTCGACCCGGTCCAGCGGCTCCTCGGACGCGACGAGTCCGATCTTCAGGAACGCCTCGCCGAGCACGATGATCGTGAACTCGCCGAACCGGTGCACCAGGTGGTGCCCGTCGATGGTCTCGTCGACGTTGGAGGCCCGACCGGGGAACACGATCAGCGCCAGTCCGATCACCCACGGCACCCAGAACCAGAGGTCGCCGTAGAGCGGTGTCGCCGCGAAGATCGCCGCGGCGAGCAGCACCCGTGTCGCGTGGTGGGTCAGGTAGGTGCGGTGCTCGGGCTGCTGCCGGAGTGCGGCGAAGTACTGCACCGCGATCGTGACGAGCACGACCGCGAACAGGGGGCCGGTGAGTTCGGTGTGGTCACCCGTGGTGTCATCGGCGGTGATCGACATGACGAGCACCAGCGCCATCTGGACGACGGTGAGGACTCGGGGCCAGACCCGTGTGAGCGTCGTGCGGTTCGTGAGCAGGGTCGTCTCGAGCCACGCCACCCACACCCCGCAGGCCACGAGCAGGATCCACATCGAGTTCGACCAGCTCTTGTCGCGGGAGTAGGACCCGGTGAGCACCACGATGCTCGCGACGAAGGACAGGTCGTAGAAGAGCTCGAGCCACGACTGGTCCGGACCCGCCCTCAGGCGCCGGCCGAGGAACCGTTGTGACGATCGTTGGTCTGCGGTCATCGCGCTGATCAGCCTAGGGAGTGTCGACCGTCGATCCTCGGTCCGGGTGGGGAAACACCGCTCCGTCGGCGCCGGTGCGGCCGAGGGACCGGTAGTCACGGTGCTCGAACCGCCACCCGTCACCGGTGCGGACGACCTGGTCGAGGTAGCGACCGTACGCGGTGCTCCACTCACCCGTTGCGGCATCCCGTCGCTGTTCGCACATGTGCACCCGCGCCGTGACGTGATCGTCGTCCGCCCCGGGCAGCGTGACGACGTTCAGCACGACGAACTCGAAGAAGTCGAAGCGCGCCACGGCGCTGCCGATGAACTCGCCGAGCGCCGTCGGGCCCGTGACGGTGAACGCGGGCCGCGTCACCGTGTCGATGTGGACCGTGGCATCGGACAGGAACAGGTCACCGAGCTCGTCCCAGGCGCGACGCGTCACCGTGTCGGCGTACCGGCCGAGCAGGCGCTCCACGGCGACGTGGTCGAGATCGCTGACGCCGCTCACCGGACGCCTCCGGCACCGTCCTGTTGGTGCAGCTCGCCCTCGGCGATCAGGCGGTCGAGCGTGAGCTCGGGATGCTCGGCCTCCAGGCGGTCCAGCCAGTACGTCGACTCGAAGACCGCGAGCAGCTCGCCGTCGGATCGTTCGAGCACGTCGACACCCTGCATGGCGCGCAGCTCGGCGCGCGACGCCTCGTCGGTGCGTCGGGCCACCCGGAAGCGGGTGGGCGACAGTTCCACCGGCGCGCCGAACTCCTGCTCCAGCCGGTGCTTCGCCACCTCGAACTGCAGCGCGCCGACGGCAGCCAGCACGGGGGCCTGATCGCCGAAGTCGCTGTCGCGGAGCACCTGCACCACGCCTTCTTCGTCGAGCTGCTGGATGCCGTTGCGGAACTGCTTGGAGCGGCTCACGTCGGTCGTGCGGGCCACCATGAAGTGTTCCGGCGCGAATGCCGGGATCGGCGGGAACATCACCGGGTCCGACTCGTACAGCGTGTCGCCGACCCGGACGTCGGTGGCATTCACCAGGCCGATGACGTCGCCCGGGAACGCCTCCTCGAGCGTCTCGCGTTCCTGACCGAAGACCGAGTGCGCGTACTTGGTGGCGAACGGCTTGCCGGTGCGCCCGTGCGTGACGACCATGCCGCGCTCGAACCGTCCGGAGCACACCCGCAGGAACGCGATGCGGTCCCGGTGTGCCTTGTCCATGTTGGCCTGCACCTTGAACACGAAGCCCGCGAACGGTTCGTCGAGCGGTCGTGGCTCGCCGTCGACGTCGTCGCGTGCCGCGGGTGGCGGCACCTCGTCGATCACGGTGTCGAGCAGCAGCCGGACACCGAAGTTCGTGAGCGCGGAGCCGAACAGCATCGGCGTGGTCTCACCAGCGAGGAACAGTTCCTGGTCGTGGTCGGTGCCGGCGAGCAGCTCCAGATCGTCCTCACACTGCGACCAGGCGTCGCCCTCGTCCTCGGCGGCCCGTGCCGCGTCGACGAGTTCCTCGTGCGCCTCGGTTGCGCCGCGTGCGGTGCGGGTGAACCGGGTGAACTCGCCGGTCCGGCGGTCGACGACACCCCGGAAGTCGCCGGAGATGCCGACCGGCCACGTCACTGGCGTGCACACGATCGACAGGTGGGACTCGATGTCGTCGATCAGCTCAATGCCGCTGAGGCCCGGACGGTCCCACTTGTTGACGAATGTGATGAGCGGCAGGCCGCGGTCGCGGCACACCTCGAACAGCTTGAGTGTCTGCGGTTCGATGCCCTTCGCGGCGTCGAGGACCATCACCGCGGCATCGCAGGCGGTCAGCACCCGGTAGGTGTCCTCGGAGAAGTCGCGGTGGCCCGGCGTGTCGAGCAGGTTGACCACGCAGTCGCGGTACGGGAACTGCAGCACCGTCGACGTGATCGAGATGCCGCGCTGCTGTTCGAGCTCCATCCAGTCCGACGTGGCGGAGCGGCGGCCACCTCGCGCCTTGACCGCCCCCGCCTCATGGCCGAGCGCGCCGCCGTACAACAGCAGCTTCTCCGTGAGGGTGGTCTTGCCGGCGTCCGGATGCGAGATGATCGCGAAGGTTCGACGGCGCGCGGCCTCGGCGATCGGGTCGGACGACATGGATCCACTCAACCCGGGAGGGCGGACCGGCGCAAACCGGCGCGGGTGGCGCGGCGCTGGGCGTGTCGGTCAGCCGACGGCGGCGTCGACGGCGGCGAGCAGCGCCGCGGTGCGCGGGTCGCCGGCCAGACCGAAGTGCATCTGGTTCATCACGTAGCCGCCCGCGAGTCGGCGGTCCGGATCGGCGAACCCGACGGACCCGCCGGCGCCGTAGTGGCCGAACGAGCGCCCACCGATGAACGGCGACATGTCGGAGTGGGTCATGAACCCCAGACCGAACGGGATCGGGAAGATCAGGACGCTGTCCGGACCCTCGACCTGCACCTGGATGGCCCGCTCCACCGTCTCCGGCTGGAGGGTGCGGACGCCATCGGTGTCGGTGACGAGCGATGAGTACATGCGGGCGAGCGACGGTGCGTTCGTGACGCCGTTGGCGGCGGGAATCTGTGCGGCTCGCAGCCGTGGTTCGTTCCAGACCTGCTCGTCGGACAGTGCGCCACCCGGTGCGGTCAGGGCGCGAGCGACCAGGTTGCCATCGCCGAGGAACATGTTGAGCATCTCGATGAGGCTCTGCGGAGCGGCATCCGAACCGTCACCCTCCTCGCTCAGCATCATCGGCGCGGCACCGCCGCCCATCGGGATGAGCGGTGCGACCCGGGACTGCTGTTCGTCGGGCAGGCCGATCCAGAAGTCCAGCCCCAGCGGCTCGGCGACCTCGGCGGCGAAGAACTCGCCGACGCTCATGCCGCTCACACGGCGGACGACCTCGCCGACGAGCCAGCCGTACGTGACGGCGTGGTAGCCGTGCTGGGTGCCCGGTTCCCACACCGGCGTGCTCGCTGCGAGCGCCGCGGTCACCGTGTCCCAGTCCAGCGCCTCGTCGACGGTCATCGACCGGTCCGTGTCGATCAGCCCCGACTTGTGGCACAGCAGCCATGAGACCGGGATGTGCTCCTTGCCGGCAGCAGCGAACTCCGGCCAGTAGTCGACGACCGGAGCGTCCAGGTCGAGTTCGCCGCGCTCGGCGAGCAGGTGGGCGCAGATCGCCGTCGCGCCCTTCGTGGTCGAGAACACCATCTGCAGGGTGTCCTCGTCGTACGGCGTGCCGTCGACGTCCGCGACGCCGCCGGTCAGGTCGACGACCTTGGTGCCCTCGACGTAGAGCGAGAATCCGGCGCCGACCTCGCCGTGCTGGTCGAAGTTGGCGCCGAAGGCCTCGGCGACCTGTTCGAATCCCGGCTCGACGGTCCCACGGATCTCGGCCATCACTGTCTCCTCGTTCGGGGGCGCCCGGTGCGCCGCTGCGATCGTACCGGTGCGTCGGGTCGCCGACGTCGACGGATCAGGTCGCGGCGTTGAACGAGGCCCGCTCGAACGAGACCTTGCCGGTGGTGTCGGTGATCTCGACGAGGATCGTGTTGCTACGACTCGACAGTTCGTCGACGTCGAGCGGTGCCGGGTTCGTGTCGTCCGGCCCGGACACGAGGGTGAACGGCGCGTCCCGGTCCACCTGATCGGGTCGACCGCCGCCGTTCGGGTCGTTGAGCCAGAACCGCACCGCGGCCACGTCGGGGCGGTCGACCTGGATCCAGATGGAACCGCTGACGTCCGCGCCGTCGAGCGGGCGCTCCGGCCCGTCGAGCGAGTCGATCGTGAAGACGATGTCGTCGCCGGGTACCTGGCTCGGGACGAACTGTGCGGGCCCGCGGTCGTACTCGTCGCGGGTCAGCACCTCGCCCAGCACGTTCGCCGGCACCGTGGTCGGAACGGTCGGTGCCGACGGCACCGTCACGGTGGGTGTGCGACCGGCGTCGTCGGCCTGACCGGCCTGGTAGGCCATCGGTCCGACGACCGCGACGGTGACGAGCACCGAGATCACGGTCGCCGTGAACGCGCGCCACGGTCGTTTCCGACCAAGGGTCACACGATCATCGCCCCCGCGGACGTCAGCCATTCCGTCCATCGGGGATCAGTGTGGCAGAGCGAGCTGAGCGACGTTCATGGGTAAATCCCGCGGTGGTCGATCACGCCGGCGACGGCGGGGATCAGGCGTCCTCGGCGCTGTCGGCGTCGGGTTCGGAGTAGAGGTCGATGATCCCGAGCCGGACGGCGCTCAGGACCGCGTGCGTGAGGCTCTGGGTGTCGAGCCGCCGGTACGTCGCATTGAGGTGGTTGTGCACCGTCTTCTGGGTGATGCCGAGCGCCCGGGCGGCCTGCTTGGTCGACTTGCCGTCGGCGATCATCTGCAGGATCTCGACCTGACGGTCCGAGAGCAGTTCGCTCTTGGGGATCGAGTTCAGGTGCTCGAGCATCGACGCCGCGAGCTTGGGGCTCAGCACCTCCTCGCCGGCCTCGACGCGTTGCAGCGTGTCGAGCACCTCGGTGAACGACGTGCCCTTCGTCAGGTACGCCGACGCACCGGCCTGGAGCGCCGCACGTGTCCGGTCCGGGTCGTCGTGCATGGTGAGCACCACGATGCGGGTGTCGGGCTGGGCGTCGCGGATCCGCTGGGTCGCCTGCACGCCGTCGAGCACGGGCATCGACAGGTCCATGAGCACGATGTCCGGCGTGGTCTCGCTCGCCAGGGCGACGGCCTCCTCGCCGTTCGACGCCTCGCCGACGACGTCGACGCCGGCGCCCTCGAGACCGCGACGGATGCCGTCACGCAGGATCTGGTGGTCGTCGGCCAGTAGCACTCTCATGTCCTGATCGCTCCTCGTGGTTGCCGGATCACCTGATCACGCGGGCCCGTCGTTGCCGGGCCCCGCGACAGTCTGGCCGATCGACCGGGTCCGACCGGGCGGATCCACACCGTCGGGCAGCCCGGCCGTCACCCGGATCGTCGTGCCGTGGCCCGGAACGCTGTCGATCGCCAGCCGGGCGCCGATCACATCGGCCCGCTCGCGCATGCCCACCAGCCCGTACGCCGAGTCCCGCACGCCCGAGCCGGGCTGGAATCCGGAGCCGTCGTCCCGGATCGTGAGTTCGAAGTTCCCGGCGTGCACTGCCCACACCACCTCGACCCGATGGGCCCGGGCGTGCCGGTCGACGTTCGTGAGCGCCTCCTGCATGATCCGCAGCAGCTCGTTCTCGATCGGGATCGGAAGCCGTTCGTCCGGGTGGACGACCACGAACGTCGCCGGAACCGCAGCTCGCTCGCTGAACCGCTCGACGATCTCGGTGCCCAGCACGGCGAGCGGGCGCTGCTCGTCGACGCCGGTGCGCAGTGACCGCAACGTTTCACGCAACTCGTCGATCGCAGCGCGCACATCGGTCTCGAGCCGTTGCAGCTCCGGGTTCGGCGCGTCCTCCGCCGCGGTGATCCGCTCGATCTCGAACGCGATGTAGGTCAACCACTGGCCGAGCCGGTCGTGCAGGTCGCGGGCGATGCGGATGCGCTCCTCCTCGGCGCCCAGGGACCGCAACCGCCCGAACCAGCGGGCGTTGTCGATGCTGAGTCCCAGGACGTCGGCGAGGCCGCTCAACAGGACCATCGCCCGATCGTCGAAGTGGCCGCCGGCAGGGTGTTCCAGGCCGAGGAGTCCGATCGTGCGGTCACGGGCGACGAGCCGCAGGTACACGCCACTGCCGCGGGCCTCGCCCACTGCGGGCACGTTGCCGCCGGGCCCGTCGACGAGGATCGGGCCCGCTGCGTAGAGCGCGGCGCGGAGTGCCGGTGGCAGGTTCTCGTTCGTGTAGCTGGTGTGCGCGGTGCAGCCGTCGGCCAGTTTGGGGATCCAGTCCTCGGCGACGTCGTCCCACGTCAGGAGGAGGATCGTCCGCACCTCGAAGTCGTCGATGAGCTGTTGGCGGGTGCGGGCGAGTGCCTCGCGCAGCGTGAGCGAGTTGGGCAGCGTGCGAGCGGCCTGGTTCAACAGGATCAGCAGATCGTTCGTGTCGTTGAGCCGGTTGACCTCGTGGGTGAGCGTGCTGCGCCGCTGTTCGGCGTCGATCAGCCGGCTGCGCACGAACGCGGCGCCGGCGACCGCGATCACGACGACCATGAGTGCGGCGAGGTCGCGCTGGTCGTTCCACTGCTCGCCCACTCCGGTGGACCCGGTGGCGGCCCCGGCGACCATCGCCGCGATCGCCAGCACCGTCGCGATCAACCCCCGTATGGCGCCCCAGCCGAACGCGACGACCATGATCGCGGCCAGCACGCAGAAGAAGTACGAGCTCTCGACACCACCGTCGTTGCCGACGACCAGCCCGAGGATCGCGACGTCGAGCAGCGGTGCGAGCGCCCGGCGCACATCGTGGTCGGCGAGTTGTACCGGCATCATCGTGCGGAACGTCGTGATGAAGAGGCACACGCCGGTGGCGACGACGGCGGCCCAGCTTCCGCGGAACGCGTCGGGCGCCGCGAACACGAGCCCGTATCCGAGCGCACCCCAGCGCAGCGCGTTGATCGCCGGCGCGACTGTCGAGCGCACCGACAACGGGACATCGAGCTGGCTGGTCGAGGTGTCGATGCCGCCGTGGGGGATCGACCGGATCGCCGCGAGCGCGTCGGACAGCCCGGTGTCGGGCGCGCGGCTCGCGCCGCCGGTGCTCGCCACCCCCCGGGTGTTCCGTCCGCTCTGGCCCGGAGGGCCGTCGGGTTGCCGTGTCGCTGTCGGATCCGTGGCCTCACCCTACTGACGCTCTCCGGTCGACGGTCACACGTCGCGATGATCCGTCGACGGAGCGCGTACGATGCGGCCGACCCGTCGGGTCGGGCGTCGCTCGGGGGCGGGCGCCGCGCCGGGAACCCCGAGGAACAGGTGGAGCGTGGACGACGAGGTGACCTACCCGGGAGCGAGACGTCCGGATCGCCGTCGTCGAGTCGACTCGACGGGCGTGTCGATCGCGGTGGTCGAGTGGGGCGACGAGGCCGCGCCTCCGCTGGTCGTCGCGCACGGCGGATTCGACTTCGCCGAGACGCTCAACGTGTTCGCCCCGATGCTCGCTGATGGCGGATGGCGCGTGATCAGCTGGGACCAGCGGGGCCACGGCGACTCGGACCGCACGGAGCTCTACAGCTGGGATGCCGACCTGCGTGACGCGCTCGCCGTGCTCGACTCGGTGTCCACCGACCCGTTGCCGCTCGCCGGTCACTCCAAGGGCGGGTCCCTCACCATGCACCTGGCCAACGCCATGCCGCACCGCGTGTCGGCGCTGGTGAACCTGGACGGCCTGCCCTCGAAGCGGGCGATGTCCGACGTGAGCGACCGCGAGCGCACCCGACTGCTGCGCCGCGAGTTGGAGCAGTGGCTCGACTTCCGGCGTCAGCTCGTCGGGCGTGAACGCCGGCCCGGCACCATCGACGGTCTCGCCGAGCGGCGCGGCCGCATGAACCCGCGCCTCGAGCGCGACTGGCTGCGGTACCTGGTGACCGTCGGAGCGAACCGGGCCGACGACGGCTGGCGCTGGAAGATCGATCCGACGATGCGGCTCGGCGGGTTCGGGCCGTGGAGCCCCGAGTGGTCGATGCTCCGCCTGCCCGGACTGGTGGTGCCGTTCCTCGGCGTGCTCGGGATGGAGCGCGAACTCATGGGGTGGGGCACGTTGCCGGCCGACGTGGAGCCGTACCTGCCGCCGTCGTCGACGTTCGTGCCGCTCGACGGCGTGGGGCACTTCGTCCACATCGAGCAGCCGCGGCTCGTCGCCGACCTGGTACTGGAGTTCCTCGGATGACCGTCGCCGACCTGCCCGCCCTGACGATGGTCCGCCACAACCGGGTCGACCTGGCGTTGCACCGGTTGAGCACGGGTGATGGGACGAGCCGTCCGCTGTTGTTGTTGCACGGGCTCGGTGGCCGCACTCCGGACCGCGTCCCCGACTGGATCGACTGGCCGGGACCGGTGCTCGGACTCGACTTCACCGGGCACGGTGCGTCGACGGTTCCGACCGGTGGTGGCTACTCGGCCGAGATCCTGGTGGGCGACGTCGACGCCGCGCTCGGCGTGACCGGCCCGGTCACGCTGCTGGGCGCCGGACTCGGTGCGTACATCGCGTTGCTCGTCGCTGCCGCCCGACCCGATCTGGTGCGCGGTGCGGTGCTGGCCGATGGTCCCGGACTGGCCGGTGGCGGCATCCATCCGGGGTCACCGTCGCTGCCGTTCCCGGCCCCCGGTGCGCAGGGACCGCCCGACCCGTTCGCGCTGCTCGAGCTGTCGCGGGATCCGCGTCCGCCGGACTACGCGCAGACGTTCGTGCGGTTCGTGCTCGAGACGAGTGATCTCGAGTGGCCACTGACCGTGACCGCAGTCGTTCAACCGGAGTGGCTCGGCGCGGTGGCGAGCGAGCCGGGCGTGGCCACTGCCGCGCTGGGCGACGCGCTGCGCGGCTACGCGTCGCTCGACTGATCCGCCGAGTGGTCCGAGGGTGGCGCGGCGAGACCGGCGAGCGTCGCCGAGATCACGTCGTCGACCAGGTTGGTGAACTCGGGCGGGATCACGACCTTTCCCCCCTGGGCCCCGAGCAGCAGGACCGTGGCACAGCCGTGGTTCGTGGCCCACAGCGACATGGCGACCCGCAACGGGTCGTGGCCCGGATGGATCGCGCCGCGTTCGATGGCGTCGGCGAC
>CAJBIS010000060.1 GCA_903953195.1 uncultured Actinomycetes bacterium | reverse complement strand
GCTGATCGTCCACGATTTCGAGCTCGACCGATTCCAGGTCCAGGCGAACGCGGCGCTGGACGCCGGTCGCAACGTGCTGGTGGCCGCGCCGACCGGCTCGGGCAAGACGGTCGTCGGCGAGCACGCCGTCAACGACGCGCTGCGCTCTGGCCGGAAGGCGTTCTACACCGCACCGATCAAGGCACTCAGCAATCAGAAGCACCGGGAGCTGGTCGAGCAGCTCGGCGAGGCGACCGTCGGGCTGCTGACGGGTGATCATTCGATCCGCGCCGACGCGCCCGTGGTGGTCATGACGACCGAGGTGCTCCGCAACATGATCTACGGGCGCTCGCCGGTCCTCGATGATCTGCGGTGGATCGTGCTCGACGAGGTGCACTTCCTGCAGGACGCGTATCGCGGTCCCGTCTGGGAGGAGGTGCTCATCCATGCGCCGCCGCACATCGGGTTCGCCTGCCTGTCCGCGACCGTCTCGAATGCCGACGAGCTCGGTGCCTGGATCGAGGCACTGCGAGGTCCCACCGAGGTGGTGGTCGAGCATCGGCGTCCCGTGGAGCTCGACGCGCTCTACCTGGTCGGGGACCGCAGCTCCGATCGTGACCACCTGGTTCCGATCCTCGTCGACGGCGCTGCGAATCAGGCCGGGCCGCGGTTCGACGCGGCAGGCCGCGACGCGCCACGCCGGGACGCTGGTCGACCGCGCCGCCGGTTCGTGACACCTCGTCGACTCGAGGTGATCGAGCGCCTCGCCGATGAGGGACTCCTCCCGGCGATCAACTTCATCTTCAGCCGCGCCGCGTGTGACGACGCCGCTCGCCAGTGTCTCGACGCCGGACTCCGCCTCACCGGTTCCGACGAGCGGATCCGGATCCGGACCCTGGCCGAGGCCGCGACCCGGAACCTGACCGACGCCGACCTCGACGTGCTGGGGTACGACCTGTGGCTCGAGGCGCTCGAACGAGGCATCGGCTCCCACCACGCCGGGCTGGTGCCGGCGTTCCGTGAAGCGGTCGAGGCGTGCTTCGCCGAGGGCCTCGTCAAGGTGGTGTTCGCCACCGAGACGCTGGCGCTCGGCGTCAACATGCCGGCCCGATCCGTCGTCATCGAGCGACTCACGCGCTTCAACGGGGAGCAGCACGAGTTCCTGACGCCGGCGTCGTTCACCCAGTTGACCGGACGCGCCGGGCGACGGGGGATCGACGATCACGGTGCCGCCATCGTGCTCTGGTCGCCGTTCGTCACCTTCGACCAGGTCGCACGACTCGTGGCCAGTCGTGAGTATCCGTTGGCCTCAGCGTTCCGGCCGACCTACAACATGAGCGTCAATCTGGTCGTGCGCTACGAGCGTGACGAGGCCGTCGAGGTGCTCGGTCGCAGCTTCGCCCAGTTCCAGGCGGACCGGTCGGCCGTCCGCCTGCGCCGCCGGGCGGACGCGCTCCGCGCCGAGCTCGACGATCGCGCCGACCGAGGCGACGTCGCCGAGTACGTCCGACTGACCGACGAGGCCCGGTCCCGTGCGGGGCGACGACCCTCCGCACGTCAGGTGGTGGCCGACTCGTTGGCAGCGCTCCGGCCCGGCGACGTGGTGGAGCGACGCGGTGAGCGCGGGACACGTCGGCTGGTGGTGCTCGCCGTTGCCAACCGTCGTTCCGGCGGCGTGAAGGTGCGGGCCTGCACCACCTCGGGCTCGATGGTGAACCTCCACGAGCACAACGTGCGTGAGCCCGTCGAGGTGCTCGGTCACGTCGACCTGCCCGTGCCGTTCGTCCCGCAGGACCCCGGGTTCCGGCGCGCCGCAGGCACGGCACTGCGCCGCGCGAATCTCCGACCGGTGAAGCGCCGGAGCGGGCCGACTCGACCCGACAACGGCGATGTGGACGATGCCCGCCGCGCCGTGGTCGACCATCCGCTCCACGGCGTCGAGGATCGTGACGAGCTCGTCCGGGCGTACCGGCGCAACGAACAGCGTCGAGACGAGCTCGCCGGTGTCGAACGCGCGCTCCGCGAACGTGGGTCCGGGCTGATCGACCGCTTCGACGCCACGCTCGACGTGCTGCGGGACCTGGGCCACGTCGACGGGTGGACGCTGACCTCGGCCGGTGAGCGTCTTCGTCGGATCTACCACGAGCGGGATCTGCTGATCTCGATCGCCATCGACGAGGGGATCTTTCAGGACCTCGACGCTGCGTCGATGGCCGCGGTCGCCAGTTGGTTCACCTACGAGCACCGCGGTGCCGACGCGCCGCCGCCCCCGGAGTTCCCGACGCCCGAACTGCGCCGGCGGTTCGGTCGGCTCGAGGCGCTCGCCGCCGGGCTCGCCGACGACGAGGCCGCCCGGCACCTCCCGCCGTCCCGGCCACCGGACGCGGGCTTCGCGGCCATGGCGCATGCGTGGACCGGCGGGCTCGCCCTCGCCGTGGTGCTCGACGACGAGATGACGGGCGGTGACTTCGTGCGCAACGCGCGTCAGCTGATCGACCTGCTCCGACAGCTGAGCGAGGTGCTGCCGGGCGAGCCGGAACGACGCGCCGCGGCACAGGCGGTCGACGCGATGCACCGGGGTGTGGTCGACCCGGTTGGCGAGCCGCAGTGACGATCCGGCGGGGCGAGGACTGGGGTGAGGTGGGGGAACTCGGCCCCGACGACCCCGTCGTCGGCACCGACGCCGCGCTGTCGGCGTGGGTGCACGAGCACCTCGCTGATGGTGCCGCGTCCGGCCCCGTCGGGTTGACCGGTGGCGACCTCCACCGCACGTTGGGCGCGCCCACGCGTCCCGAGGGACTGGTTCCGGGAGCCCCGCTGCTGGTCGTCGAGTGCGACGTCATCGAGCTCAGCTCGAGCGACGGCGTGCACCACGCCGTCGCGCACGTCGTCGGGACCGCACCCGGACCGCACGCCCGCTGGGCCGGTCCCACGTTCGTGGCCATGAACGCGGCCTTCGTCGGCGCAGCGAACCTGGGGCCGCGAGCTCATCCGGGCGACGGCCTGCTCGACGTCACCGTCGGTGAGCTTCCGTGGCGTCAGCGTCGAGCTGCCGCACGCCGCGAGGCGACCGGCACCCACGTGCCCCATCCGGCGCTCACCGAACGCCGGGCCCGGCAGTGGTCACCGGACGCCGATGTCAGCTGGTCCCTCATGGTCGACGGTGTGGCGCTCGGCTCGCACCGGGCGGTGTCGCTCCGGATCCTCCCGGGTGCGCTCACCGTGGTCGTCTGATCGCTGCCCGTCCGGCGGGTGGCTGGTCCCACGGTGGCATGCACGCGAAGCTGTTGGTGCCCATGGAGTCGCCGACGACCGTCGAAACCCCGCCCCTCGGGGCCGAGGACGCTGGGGCGGAGCCATCGGCGGCAGCGCGACGGCGGCTGATCTGGACGATCGCCGGCATCGTGATCGGCGGTCTGCTGCTGGTCGGGATCGGCCTGCTCGCATCGGAGCGGTCCGCAGCCGAGTCCGAGTGGGCGGGCACCGTGCTGGCCTCACCACAGGCGAAACCCGAGATCGTGCTCACCGACACCAGTGGCCAGCCCTACGACCTGCGGGCCGAGACGGCCGGCACCACGACGATCCTGATGTTCGGGTACACCAGCTGCCCGGATGTCTGCCCGATCAACCTCGCGAGCCTCGACGGCGCGCTCGACGAGCTCGGCGACAACCGCAGCAACGGGGTCCGCGTCGTGTTCGTGACGGTGGATCCGGAACGCGACACCCCCGAGGTCCTCCGCCGCTACCTCGATCAGTTCGACTCGAACTTCGTCGGGCTGACCGGCACCCCGGAGGAGATCCGGGCGGCCCAGGCCGCCGCCGACGTTCCCGGTGCCGTCCGAGACCCGCAGACGACCCCCGACGGCTACACCGTGGGCCACGCCTCCCAGCTCATCGCCTACCAGCCCGACGGGCAGGCCCGCATCGTCTACCCGTTCGGGACCCGGCAGAGTGACTGGACCCGCGACCTCCGGCGCCTCCTCACCGGGGAGCAACCGTCGTGAGCGAGCCGCAGGTGCACGACGACACGACGGCGGAGCCGGAGGGGGAGACCCGTCCGGACGCGTCCCGGCGACCGGTCGTCGTCGTGGTCGTCGGACTGGTCGCGGTGCTCGCCGTCACTGCGGTCGTCGCGTTGCTCGTCGGCCGCGACTCGTCGCCGGCGCCCGCGATCGACATCTCGCAGCCCCGTGCCGGTGAGCGCGTCGGGACGACGGTCGCCGTCTATCTCGACCTCCGCAATGACGGAGGCGACGACACGATCACCGCGGCGGCGTCGCCGGTGGCCACGGGTGCCACACTGCACGAGATGGATCCGAGCGGACTCATGATCGACGGTGCCGGCATTCCGGTGGCGGCCTCGGCGACCACGGCGCTCGAGCCGGGTGGGAGCCATGTGATGCTCACGGGTGTGAGTGCGGACCTCGCCCCGGGCGCGATCGTGCCGGTGACCCTGACGTTCGAGCGCTCGGGCGAACGCACCGTCGACGCCGTGGTCCGTCCGCTCGCGGAGCTCGCTGACGGAGGCCGCTCGTGAACGCGAGACGAGTTCGCAGATGAGCGCGAACGGAGTTCGCTGATGAGCGCGGAACGAGTTCGCACATGAGCGCGAGACGAGTTCGCTGATGAGCGCGAGCGGAGTTCGCAGATGAGCGCGAACGGAGTTCGCACATGAGATGGTGGTGCGTCGCCGTCAACGAGTCGTGGTCGTGGGTGCCGCGGCCGTATCTGGGCGTCTGGGTGCTGTGCATCGGCCTGCTCGTCTCGCATGCGGTGGCGACACGCCGTCACCAGCGTCGGCACCCGGAGTCGTTGGATGGTCGCGAGGGGCGTCGTGCTGTGTGGTTCGCGCTCGGTGTCGGCATGTTGTGGCTCGCCTCCGACTGGCCGGTGGGCGCGCTCGGCGCCGGCTACCTGTCGTCGATCCACATGCTGCAGTACATGCTCTACACGCTCGGTGCGGCACCGTTGATGATGTTGGGAACGCCCGAGTGGATGGCTCGGGCGATCGTGGAACGCACGCACTCGGCGGCGGCTGTGCGACTGCTGACCCGGCCGCTGGTGGCGGCGATCCTGTTCAACCTGGTGTTGTTGGCGACGCACGCCCCGGTGTCGGTCGACACGCTCCGCTCCACGCAGGTCGGCAACTTCGTGCTCGACATGATCTGGTTGTTCTCGGGCCTGCTGTTGTGGGCGCCGGTCATCGGGCCGATCACCGAGTGGCGGGCGCGTTCGGCGCCGGCCCGGATCGTGTACCTGTTCTGTGCCGCCGCGCTCATCCCGATGATCCCCGGCGGGTTCATCGCGTTCGCGTCGCAGCCGCTGTACGGGACCTACGAGCTCGCACCTCGGGTCGGTGTGTCCGCGCTGGACGATCAGCAGATGGCCGGTGTGTTGATGAAGATCGGGAACATTCCGATCATCTGGGCCGTGATGGGTGTGATCTGGTTCCGCTGGTACGAGTCGGAGCAGCGCTCGGCACGTCGCCGTCAACCGGTCCGTGGTGCACGCTCCGCGGCGGCGTCCCGTACCGCAGACGTGACGGTCGTGTCCCGCGAGACCGTCGCTGCGAGCGGTTCCGGGCGGATCGAACCGCCGACTCCGACCGGAGCGGACCTCAACTGATCCGTCCGGGGCGGTCCACAGCTGAACGACGACCGGACGGAGCCGGCGCGTCGGGACCGTAGGCTGCACACGTGTTCGCATGGCAGCTGTCCGAGTGCCCCGGTGACTACACCTTCGGTCAGGTCGACGACCCCGTGCCCGGTCCCGGCGAGGTGCGCATCGAGGTTCGGGCGTCGGCGCTGAACCACATGGATCTCTGGCTGACCCGGGGTCGGCCGAGGCCGCCGGCGTTCCCGCACGTGCCGGGAAGCGACGTCGCCGGGGTGATCGAGTCGCTGGGCGACGGTGTCACCGGGTGGTCGGTCGGCGACGAGGTGGTGGTCAACTCCGCGCTCGTTCCCGTGGAGGCCCTCGAGCGAGGCGTCGACTCGGTCCTCGACCCCGCGATGCGGATCCTGGGCGAGCACTGCTGGGGCGGCCATGGCCGCCTCTGTGTGGTCGGGGCGCATCAGCTCGAGGCGAAGCCGGTCGGCCGGTCGTGGGCCGAGGTCGCGGCGTATCCCGTGTGCGCGACGACGGCGTGGCGGCTGCTCCGACGCGCCCGTCTCGAGCCGGGTGACACCGTGCTCGTGACCGGCGTGAGCGGCGGTGTCGCGACCGCGGCGTTGACGATGGCCGCGCACCTCGGGGCCCGGGTGTTCGTGACGTCGCGCGACCCGGCGAAACGGGAGCGGGCGCTCGACCTCGGCGCCGAGGGCGCCTTCGACTCCGAGGGGCCGTATCCGATCGCGGCCGACAACGTGGTCGACAGCATCGGACCGGCCACCTGGGACGCGGCGTTCCGGTCGCTCCGGCCCGGCGGCCGGATGTGCGTCTGCGGTGGCACCTCGGGTCCGACCACGACGCTGGACCTGCCGCGGCTGTTCTTCAAGCAGCTCGACATCATCGGCGCCAGCATCGGCAGCCAGGAGGAGTTCCGCTCCGTCACCGAGATGGTGGCCCTCGGCCTGCCCGTCGTGATCGACGAGGTGCTGCCACTCGAGCGGTATCCGGAGGCGCTGCGGCGCCTCCGGGGCTCGGAGCAGCTCGGCAAACTGGTCCTCGAACACCCGGTGGGGGACGATCCGGCCTAGCATGGGGTCGTGTTCAACGGACCCGAGATCTGGATCATCGTCATCGTCCTGCTCGTTCTCTTCGGCGGCAGCCAGCTGCCCAAGCTCGCCCGGAGCCTCGGTGAGGCCCAGAAGGAGCTGAAGAAGGGCATGAAGGACGGCGAGGGCGAGACCGACGCCGCGAGCGACAAGTCCTGACCCGGCCGCCTGCGGCCCGGACCCACGGATCGAGCATGTCGCCCGACGACGCGAAGACGCGTGCCGCCTCGGTCATCGACGCGCACCGTGACCTGCTGCTCGGAGTGAGCCGCGACATCTTCGAACACCCCGAGCTCTGCTTCGAGGAGCACCACGCACACGACGTCCTGGTCGCCGCGCTCCGCGGTGTCGGGATCGAGACCACGGAACACGCCTTCGGACTCGACACGGCGTTCGTCGCCGAGGTGGGGGAGCAGGGCCCGACCGTCGCGATCATCTGCGAGTACGACGCCCTGCCGGGGATCGGTCACGCCTGCGGCCACAATGTGATCGCCGGCGCAGGCCTGGGAGCGGGTGTGGCACTGGCCTCGCTCGCCGTCGAACTCGGCGGTCGTGTCCGTATTCTCGGGACGCCGGCCGAGGAGGGTGGCGGCGGCAAGGAGTTCATGCTCCGCGCCGGTGCGTTCGACGGTCTCGACGCGGCGATGATGGTGCACCCGGCCGATCGTGACCTGCCGACGATGGCGGCGATCGCCGTCGAGCAGCTGCACGTGACCTATCACGGCGAGGCCTCGCACGCGGCTGCTGCTCCCGAGTTGGGGCGCAACGCGCTCGACGCCGCCGTGCTCGGCTACATGAACATCGCGGCGCTGCGTCAGCACATCGGCGTCCGGGAGCGGGTCCACGGGATCTTCACCGACGCCGGCGAGAAGGCCAACGTCGTCCCGCACCGTGCGGCGGCGCACTGGTTCGTCCGTTCCCAGGACCTGGTCTCCCTCGAGCGCCTCAAGGTGCGGGTCCTCGACTGTCTGGCGGCCGGCGCCACGGCTGCGGGCTGCACGATGGACGTGGAGTGGGTCGACCCCCCGTACTCCGACATGGTCGATGACGAGTGGCTCCTGCAGCGGTGGATGGAGAACGCTGCGGCGTTGGGGCGTCCGGGCGAGGACCCGGAACTCGACGGCCCGGTCGTCGGGAGCACCGACATGGGCAATGTGAGTCATCGGGTGCCGTCGATCCATCCGATGGTCGCTGTGGCGCCCAGAGGAGTGGCGATCCACACCCCGGAGTTCGCCGTGCACGCCGGCGGCGACGCCGGGGACCGGGCGGTGCTGGACGGGGCGAAGGCCCTCGCAGCCACCGCCATCGACTGTTGGACGGCCCCCGGGCCATCCCCTCGCGCACGGTGATCCCGATCTAGTGTCGGCGCCGATGAGTGGCCCCGTTCCCACCTACGTCGCCGAGCAGTTCAGCGAGGACGAGCAGACGATCCTGCGGCGGTACTTCACCAACCTCGACGGCCCGGTGTTCGCGCTGGTGAACCTGCCCGAGGTGGTCAAGGGCGCGCTGTTCGCCCGGTACTCGCGTTCGGCGAAGTCGCTGCGGCGATTGTTCCTCGACGAGTTCGTGGGCGAGCTCGACACGACCGGCGACGAGACGATCGACGCGACGATCGGCCTGGACCGCGCCGAGGCGCTCTACGACCGGGTCTTCTTCGAGTACGGCGACGACAGCGTCGCCCAGCTCGGCGGTGTCCACCTGGCGTGTGAGCAGGCCTCGAACCTGTTGACGAAGGTGCTCGAGTGGGGGCGACTGATGTCGTACCTGGAGCAGTCGACCCGCTACATCCCCTATGACGAGCGTCTGGGCGGTCGCTTCCGGTACTTCCGTGACCCCGAACTGCTCGCCTCGAACCTGGGCGCCCGGTACGTGGGCGACATGGATCAGCTGTTCGACATCTACGCCACCATGGCCCGCGACATCCAGGACCACTTCCGGGAGCACCACCCGAAGAGTGAGCAGGACTCCGACTTCGTGTACCGCCAGGCCATCCGCGCCAAGGCCTTCGATGCCACCCGCGGGATCCTGCCCGCGGCGTCGCTGTCGAACGTCGGCATCTACGCCAGCGGCCAGGCCTTCGAGGCCCTGCTCCTGCGCATGCGGTCCCATCCGCTGCCGGAGGCCGTCTCGTACTCGGCGATGATGCTCGAGGAGCTCAGGAAGGTCGTGCCGAGCTTCCTGAAGCGCGTCGACCTGCCGGAGCGGGGCCAGGCGTGGAGTGAGTACCTCGAGACGAACCGCCGCGCCATGGAGACGGTGGCCTACGAGATGCTCTCCGGCGACGACGTGCAGGGCCCGACTGCATCGTCGGTCGATCTCGTGGACTTCGACCCGGACGGTGAGCTCAAGGTCGTCGCGGCCATGCTGTACCCGTACACGGGTCTCGCCGAGTCACGTCTGCTCGACCGGGTCCGGGCGATGTCGGTCGAGGACCGCATGGCCGTCATGCGGGCGTACGTGGGGGAGCGGGGCAACCGCCGACACAAGCCGGGCCGTGCGCTCGAGCGCACCGACTACCGCTTCGATGTCGTGTCGGACTACGGGGCGTTCCGGGATCTGCAGCGGCACCGGCTCATGACGATCGAGTGGCAGGAACTGGGTCCGTTGCACGGCTACACGAGGCCCCCGTCGGTGGACGAGGCCGGGATGAGCGACCGGTTCGACGAGGCCATGGAGCTCTCGGCCGGCCTGTGGGCCGCACTCTCGGAGCGCTTCCCGGAACGGGCCGCCTACGCCGTGGCGCTCGCGTACCGGGTCCGGTACGTGATGCAGTTCAACGCCCGTGAGGCCATGCACCTGATCGAGTTGCGCACGTCCATCCAGGGCCACCCGAGTTATCGGGCGGTCGGCCAGGAGATGCACCGTCTGATCGCCGAGAAGGCCGGGCACCGGGCGATCGCCGAGATGATGACGTTCACCGATCACTCCGGTGGCGCCGACCTCGAGCGACTCGGGGCGGAGCGTCGGGCCGAGGAGCGTCGCAGCGCTGCCGGCGGCTCCTGAACGCACCGGTCGACGACCCTCACCCACACGTCCCCGTCGACGTGTCTATGATGCGGCCGAATTCGGCGGTCGGGACCGTTCCCCGCCGAGGTGAAGAGGAGCCATGAGCGACGACGAACTGGTCGAGGACGATCTCGATGACGAGGTGCTCGACGACGAGCTGGTCGATGACGAGGAACTCGACGACGAACTCGAGGGCGACGAGCCCGTCGACGAGGAGCTCGATGGCGATGCCGCCGGCGAGGGCGACGCGGACGACTCCGACGACGACGCCGTGCCCACGGCTCGACGCAAGCGGTCCGAAGAGGTCGAGGACGACGAGGACGAACCGGACGATGACGACGTCGAGGCCGATCTCAGCATCATCCTGAAGGATCGCATCGCCGCCGGCGACGACGAGGACGAGGAGGAGGAGGTCGTCGAGGAGCCGACGGGCGACGCCGGTGAGCGTGTGGCGGCCAAGGGCGCGGACGAGTTCACCTGTGGCACGTGCTTCCTGATCGTCCATCCCCGCCAGTTCGGCAAGGCCGGCTCGCTGCGCTGCCCCGAGGGCTACGACCCGTGCGACGGCATCAAGCAGGTCGAGCAGCGCCTCAAGAAGTCGTCGCGCAAGCGCTGAACGGATCGACGACGGTGGCTGCGGCTCAGGAACGCTCGACGGGTGACGAGGGTCTGCCCTCGGTGATCCTCGACGAGTTCACCCACGCGCTCCCGAGGCTCGTGCACCGGACCCGACATCAGGTCGGAGCCGCCCGGCATCTCGTGTCCCGGCTCCCGTGCCTCGGCATGCTGGCACCACCCGAGCGACCCACCGAGGTTCCGGCGCACGAGTCCGTGCCCGTCACGGTCGTGTCGGTGCTCGACGAGCCGGACACCGACGAGGTGGCCGATTCGTCGGCTGACACGATCCCGCCTGTCGTGCCGGACGTCGTGCCGGACGCTGCGCCGGTCGCAGCGTTGGTGGCCGAGCCCGTCCCGGCGGAGTCCGATCTACCGGTGCAGGACTACGACGCGCTGGCCGCCTCCCAGGTGGTGCCGAGGTTGGCGACGCTGTCGGTCGACGAGCTCGATGCCGTGCGCCGCTACGAGCGGGCGCACCGCAACCGGCAGACGATCCTCAACCGGGTCGCGCAGTTGCTCGACGCCGGGTCGTGACCTCCGGCGTCTCGGTTCGAGCGGCGGTCGACGCCGACCGGGGAGCGATCCAGCGCCTGCAGGAGCGTCTGCGGTCCGAACTGGTCGACCAGAAGGGTGGCGTCGCGCTGATGGCGACCGTGACGCCGCTCGGGGACGATGCCACCGTCACGTGGATCGGGCTGATCGGTGCGGTGCCGGTCGGGCTGGCCGTCGCCGGACTGGTGCCCCAGCGCGACGGCACCGGGCGGGCGGTCGTCGAGACGATCTACGTCGAGCCCGAGGCGCGGGCCGTCGGGGTCGGCACGGCGCTCATGCGCATGGTTCGCGCGTGGGCGATCGAGCACGTTGCCGTCGCCATCGATGCCACGGTGCTCCCCGGTGACCGGGCCTCGAAGAACTTCTTCGAGCGGCACGGCCTGGTGGCTCGTGCGATCACCGTCCGGGCCCCGCTGCGCTGATGCGGCCCGAGGTCTGCGTCGGTGCGGTCGCCGTGCGGGACGACGAACTGCTGATGGTCCGGCGGGGCCACGGGCCCGGGGCGGGCGAGTGGTCGCTTCCGGGCGGTCGGGTCGAGCCGGGTGAGACGCTCGCCGAGGCGGTCGTGCGCGAGCTCGTCGAGGAGACCGGGCTGGACGCCGTGTGCGGGCCGTTCATCGGGTGGGTCGAGCGACTGGGCGACGACCACCACTTCGTGATCATGGACTTCGACGTCGTGCTGATGGGTCCGACCGAGCCGGTGGCCGGGAGCGACGCCGCCGAGGCGGCGTGGGTGCCCGTCTGGGAGGTGCCCGAGCTCCGCCTCGTCGAAGGTCTCGCCGAGTTCCTCGCCGAGCACGGGGTCATCGAGACGCTCACCTGAGCGGCGAGCGAGTGACCGCGACGCTCACCTGAGCGGCGAGCGAGTGACCGCGACGCTCACCTGAGCGGCGGGCGAGCGTGGCTCAGCGGCCCTTCCAGACGGGATCGCGCTTCTCGGCGAAGGCGGTGAGGCCCTCGCTGAAGTCCTCGGTGCCGAACATCTTCATGATGCCGTCACCCGAGAGCTTCCAGCCGAGTTCGTCGTCGGCGTCGGTGGCGGCGAGCATGATCGCTCGGCTCTCGCGCACGGCGAGGGGTGCGTTGGCGCAGATCTCGGCGGCGAGCTCGAGGGCGGTGTCGAGCGCGGCCCCCTCGGCGCACAGTCGGTTGACCCAACCGAAGTGGAAGGCCCGTTCGGCGGGGAAGTCGAGCCGTCCGGTGAGTGCGAGTTCCATGGCGACGTTCCGCGGCAGCTTGCGCGGCAGCCGGAAGAGTCCGCCGGCGGCGGCGACCAGGTTGCGCTTGACCTCGGGGATGCCGAACACGGCGGTCTCGGAGGCGACGACCATGTCGGCGGCGAGGACGAGTTCGGTCCCGCCGGCGAGGGCGGGCCCGTCGACGGCGGCGATGATCGGCTTGGTGCGTTCGCGGGTGACGAACCCGCCGAAGCCGCCCTTGGCGGTGGACATGCCGCCCGGATCGACCGCCATCTGCTTGAGGTCGGCGCCGGCGCAGAAGATGTAGCCCTTGTCGGTGCGGGCCCCGGTGAGGATGCCGATCCACACGTCGTCGTTCGACTCGATCTGGTCGATGGCCGATTCGATGCCCTGTGCGACGTCGCTGTTCACCGCGTTCCGTGCGTCCGGACGGTTGATGGTGATGATGCCGACGTTGCCCTGCTGTGTGTAGTCCACGGTCATGGGGGAGCAGCGTAGCGTCTGGCCGTGGCCGGCTCGCTATCGTTCGCCGGTGCCTGACGCCCCGATCCGTGCCGTGATCTTCGACTTCGACGGGACGCTCGTCGACTCCGATGCGGCGCTCGTCGCCGCCTTCGCAGCGCTCGGCATCGACCCGACCACCGTGACCTTCGGTCATGCGATCGGCGAGGAGTGCGAGCGCCTCGGCATCTCGGTCGACGACTACGCCGAGGTGTACGACGACACGGCGGTGGTGCCCTTCGATGGCGTCGGCGAGATGATCGCCGGACTGGGGCGGTGGGCGCTCTGTTCCAACAAGCACCCTCGTTCGGGGGCGGCGGAACTCGAGCGGCTCGGTTGGACGCCGGAGGTGGCACTGTTCGCCGACGCGTTCGACTGGCGGCACAAGCACCTGGGTCCGGTGCTCGAGGCGCTCGGGCTGACCGCTGACGAGGTGCTGATGGTGGGGGACAGCGACGGTGACCGACGCTGCGCAGTGGAGGTCGGTTGCCGCTACGTGTGGGCGGGTTGGAACCCGCGCACGGCTGCGGCGGCGCCGTCAGGCGTCGTCGTCGACCGTCCCGTCGACCTGCTCGGACTGCTCGTCGGCTGAGCCGGAGGGCTCATCGGTCGTGGGCTCGGCGGCCGTGGGCTCGGCGGCCGCCCGGGCGGTGGGCGCGTCATCCTTCGCGGGTTGTGCGCCGGGCGCCGGCCGACTGCCGGGGCGTGGCGGCGTCGCCGATGCCGCGGGCTTGGGCCGCTGGGTGCGGGGCGGCCGTCGCTTTCGGGCGGCCTTCGCCTCGGAGGGATCGACGCCGAACAGCGTGGCGATCTCGGGGAGATGATCGGCGACGCGTCGGACGGCCTCGAGGAGCTCGGGGGTGGGTTCCGCCGGCTTCGACGTGATCGTGACCTGCGAGCGCACCGGTGAGACCGAGAGTGCGTCGAGCGATGCCGCCCACAGCTCCTGGTTGGTCCGCTCGTTGAGTCCCTCGGACACCGACGCGGCCAGACGCTCGCCGAGTTCCTTGGGCACCGGCGCGCCGGCCTTCGGCGGACGAGAGCTGAGGCGGAGCGCTCGCACGAAGCGGCCGGCCGAGAGGTTGGCCTCGATGTCGCCGACCCAGAGCTGCATCTCGGCGTCGACGCGCCGATTCAGTCCGGCCTTCAGCTCCTCCTGCATGGTTCGTGCCGACTCGTCACGGGCGATTCCCTCGCCGGCGACCACGACCGACCGGAGGTCGCGCAGGTCGAGCTCGTCCATGCCGGCGAGTGCGGCCTCGGCGCGGTCGCGCCACTCGGCCTCACGCAGCTTCGGCTGCAGCTGCTCCGCCATCGTCAACACCTGCCCGGCGGGCACCTCGGGCTGACCGGCGGCCTTCGCCTGCTGGTTCTGCTGCGCGATCGCGTCGCGCACCGCCGGCAGGCCTCCCTTGAGCAGCTGTTCGGCGATCGCCTGCTGCTCGGCCGGCACCTCGGCGAGGACGGCACTGCGATGCGTCCGACCGGGCCGCAGGCGCTTCGGACGCGGCCGCTCGGGCACCGGGTCGGGGCGGGGCGCGCGGGGACGATCGCTCCGGGCCCGGTCGCCACCGGGTCGGCCGCCGCGATCGCCTCGGTCACCGCGTCCGCCGCGGTCACGATCCCGGTCTCGAGGGCCCCGATCGCCGCGGTCACCACGATCTCCGCGATCGCGCCGGTCGCCGCGCTTGCGGTCGCCCCGACCCTTCGGCGCGAGCTGCGTCGTCACCAGCGGCTCCTCACGACCCGATCCGATCAGCTGGATGGTCTCGGGCTCCTTGCGCGCCGCCTTCGGGGCCTGCACCGACAGCACCTCGATACCGTCGATCAGGATCTCGGCCTCGGCCCGCAGCACGTCGCCCACGGCTGCGCCCTCGGGCAGGATCGAGCCGTCGAGCTCGCCCTTCGGCTGCTTCGCTCCGGCAGCACGCCAGGTCCATGAACCGTCGGGACGCTGGGAGGTGAGTTCGATCTCGAGGCGACTGGGCACGTCGGCACGCTACCGAAGGCGACGCCGTCGACGAAAACGGGAACACGGCGCGTCTACGGTTCGAGCGCTCGACGACGGAGGCGTGACGTGACGACGACAGTGGTGGTGACGGGAGTGACCGGCCAGGTGGCGGAGTCGGTGGCGACCCGACTCGCACACGATCACCGGGTCGTGGGCCTCGCCCGGTTCCAGGACACCGCCGCACGGGCGCGACTCGAGGCCGCCGGTGTCGAGTGCATTCCGGTGGACCTCGCCGGCGACGATCTGAGCGCGGTCCCGACCGGGGCCGACGCGCTCGCGAACTTCGCCGTGGTCAAGACGCAGAAGTGGCAGGTCGACCTGCGGGCGAACGCCGAGTCGGTCGGCCTGTTGATGGCGCACGTCCGGCCGCGGCGGATGCTGCACTGTTCCTCGACCGGCGTCTACCGGCCG
>CAJBIS010000059.1 GCA_903953195.1 uncultured Actinomycetes bacterium | reverse complement strand
GTCCGTGATCGGTACAAGCACCGGATCGGGCGGGCGTGTATTCGCGGACGGAAGTAGGTGGCGGGAGGGTGCGGAGGGTGGTGCGGGCAGATTGAGGCTGCCTTGAAAACACAGAGGGGAGCAGGCCCGTGATGGCGACCTGCTCCCTTCGCGTTTGAATCACGTTGGCTAACGCGCGTCACGCCTGCTTGCGGCGGCGGAATATCGTGTAGCCGCCGAAGGCCAGACCGGCGAGAGCCATGGCGTAGGTCGATGGCTCGGGAACCGCGGTGACGGTCACGAAGCTGCTCGACGGCAGGTAGTCGGCCGTGAAGTTGTCGCCGCCGGTGGAAGCGTTGTAATCGATCTCCCACATCTGGCTGCCCGCGGTGAACCGCTCGCCGTCGGAGAGCACGTTGGAGCCATAGGTGAAGAGGCCGCCGTTCCAACTGCCCGAGTAGTTGATCAGGGCGAAGATCGTGGTGTCTTCCACGAAGGGCTGGATGCTCGACGCGAGATCGGTGAACGTGAGCAGCGTGCCGTTGCCGGGATCGAGGTTCAAGTTGCCGCTGACGACGAGTAGGTCGGCAGCCGAGCCGAGCGAGAGCGGGTCTGTCGAATCGACCTCGTAGGCGAAGCTGGCTCCGGCAGCGAACGTAACTGTGCCCGTGGAAAGCGACTCGATGCTGTTGCCGGGCGCGAGCGTACCGCCGGTGGCTACGCTTACCGCACTGCCGATGGACCCACCCCCTCCGAGCGTGCCGCCGCTGCCGACCGTGACCGCCGAATTCGTGAGGCTCCCTTGAACTAAGAGTCTCCCTCCCGAGACGGTCGTCGCGCCGGAGTACGTGTTGGGTCCGTGCAGAAAGAGCGTGCCACCACCGCTCTTCCACAACGTCGCGGTGCCGGCGAGTTGGTTGTTTCCATCCAACGAAAAGAAAAAATACTGCCCGCTGGTCGCCGAGACGACCACGGCCCGTGGGGCGATCGCTCCGGAGATGTTCACAACTCCCCCGGCGGCGTTATTGAAAATGGCCTGGTCGCCGTCGGAGAACACCGTGCTGGTCCCCCCAGAACCGAACGTCCAGTTCGTGTCGGAGGTGTTCCAGATCCCGGAACTCTTATTCCATGTGAGATCGGGAAGGACGACGGCCCGATAGACAGCACTGGAATAGTTCGGGTAACTGCCATCGGTGTAGAAGGTGCCCTGACTCCCGAAGGCCGACCGGTAGTAACCCGCATTGGTGCTCCCGATCGCGGGGGTGTTGCTCGCGGTGGAGAAGACGATACCCAGACGGTACGACGGTGATGCCGGAGGCCAGAAGGGGATTTGCTGGGTGACGAGAATGTCGAGGGTGTCGAGAACGATGTTCGCCGACGTGAGATCCTGCGTGAAGGTCTTGTACGAACCCTTACCTAGATCGGTAATGGTCGCGTTGAAGCTGCCGATCAACGAGGCGTCGGATTGCCGGTAGAAGCTGATCGTCTGTCCGGCACTCGTCAGATCCGAAGACGCCGGACCGTTGTACGCAGTCCAGGTGAAACTGGTGAGTTTCCCGGTCGTGAGGAGCTGCAACGAGTCGCCGAAGATCGCACTCTTGTCCAACGACGTGACTCCGAGAAAGCCGTAGCTCGATTCGCCCGGAGTGACGAAGTTGGTGCTGTCGTAGACCACCCATGGAGCCGCATCAACCTGTCCCATGAGAAGGATTGCAGCCACCACCGCCCACGGATGCCGAAGCAGGTTCATTGGCGTTCTTTTCGCGTGGCGATGGGCGTGACGAAATCGAGCAGGCACTGACACCTTCAAGGCAACATCATGACGAACGCCGTGCAGCCGTCAATTCTCGAAAACCAGATTGGGACGAATCGGGCATGGGCAGGGACGAATCGGGCAAATCTTGGGACGAATCCGCCACGGGCTGGGACGAATCCGCGGCGAGAGCGAGTCGTCAACTGCTCGTTCAGACCGCGCAGAACGTCGTACCCGTGGCTGTCACCT
>CAJBIS010000058.1 GCA_903953195.1 uncultured Actinomycetes bacterium | reverse complement strand
CGGGGTCCGTGGTGTCGGGGGCGACCGAGGCCATCGCCGCCATCATCGCATCCGGCCGCGGGTCGGGGCGTCCGCGAACCGTCGCACCACGGGGTGCGGGTCGCAGCGGCGTAGGATCGGCGCCGATGACTGCGATCACGATGGACGGCGAAGCGCTCGCCGCGGTCGTCAAGGACGAACTGCGGACCCGCATCGAGGCGCTCGCCGACCGGGGCATCACGCCCGGTCTGGCCACGGTCCTCGTCGGTGACGACGGTCCGAGCGCCAACTACGTGTCCATGAAGCACCGGGACTGTGTGGAGTTGGGCATGCACGCCGTGGACCGGCGACTGCCGGCCTCGGCCACGCAGGCCGAGGTCGACGCCGTCGTCGACGAACTCAACGCCGACCCGGCGGTCGACGCCTTCATCCTCCAGTACCCGTTCCCCGACGGGCTCGACTACCAGCGTTCGATCCTGCGGCTCGACCCGGCCAAGGACGCCGACGGCCTGCACCCGGTGAACCTGGGGCTGTTGGTGATGGGGGAGGACGCGCCGCTGGCGTGCACCCCGCTCGGCATCCTCAAGCTGCTCGAGGCCTACGACGTGCCGATCGTCGGCACGCACGTGGTGATCGTCGGTCGGGGCCTGACGATCGGCCGCCCGCTCGCGAACCTGCTCACGCTGAAGCGCCCCGACGCCAACGCCGCGGTGACGGTCGTGCACACCGGCGTGGCAGACATCGGCGCGTACACCCGCACGGCCGACGTGATCGTCGCGGCGGCTGGCTCGCCGGGGCTGATCACGCCCGACATGGTGGCGCCCGGCGCGGCCGTCGTCGCCGCCGGCGTGAGCTTCCGCGACGGCAAGCTGCTCTCCGACGTCCACGACGACGTGGCCGAGGTCGCGGGATGGTTGTCGCCGCGCATCGGCGGCGTCGGACCGATGACGCGAGCCATGTTGTTGGCCAACACCGTGGCGGCCGCCGAGCGCGCCGCCGACCTCGAGTCCGGGAACTGAGCGAACGCCGCCGTGACACGCATCGCTGACCTCCTCGCGCAGGGACCGACGCTGAGCGTCGAGTTCTTCCCGCCCAAGACCGACGACGGCGCCGCACAGTTGGCGCGCACCGTCGACGAGCTCGAACCGCTCGATCTGTCGTTCGTGTCGGTGACGTACGGCGCGGGCGGATCGACGCGCGACAGGACGCGCGACCTGGTCGTGCAGCTCAACGCGGAACGCGGCTACCCGGCGATGGCGCACCTGACGTGTGTGGGCAGCACGCGCGCCGAGCTCGCGGAGCTGCTCGAGGACTACGACCGCAGCGGCGTGCACAACGTGCTCGCGCTTGCGGGTGATCCGCCGGCCGATGGGTCACCTGCCGGTGGTGACTTCACGTACGCGCTCGAACTCGTCGAACTGGTGCGGGCCCGTGGCGACCACTTCTCGGTGGCCGTGGCCGCGCACCCTGAACTGCATCCGCGGTCGCCCGACCTGGCGAGCGACCGCGATCACCTGGCCGAGAAGCTCGCCGCCGCGGACTTCGGCGTCACCCAGTTCTTCTTCGACGCCGACGTGTACTTCCGCATGCTCGACGACCTGGGCGAGCGCGGCTGCACCACCCCGGTGCTGCCGGGCCTCATGCCGCTCAGCAACCCGACGGGCATCGCTCGCATGGCCGAGATGTCGGGCGCGTCGTTCCCGACCGAACTCGCGGCGCGCATCGAGGCGGCCGACGAGGGCGACCGCGAACGCATCGTCGTCGAGGCCGCGGCCACCCTCGGCCAGACGCTCCTGGACGGTGGCGCACCGGGCCTGCACCTGTACTGCCTGAACCGTTCGCCGGTCGCGCTCGCCGTCAGCGACGCCCTCGGGCTCCGTTCCTGAGGGGACCCTGAGAGCCCGCTTAGGGCGCCCCGATGGCCCTTGACCGACGGCGCGGCCTGTCGTTGCAAGGGTTCCGGGTCTTTTGGCCTAGGTGGGCTCACCCATTGCCCGCACTGGCCCCGAACCCTCACAGTTGGCTTATTCCCAGCCCGGGGACGCTGAATTAGATTCATCACACCCTTCGGGGGGTGTGCCAAGGGGGGCCACAGTGCTGAAGCGGACGCGACGAACTGGCAAGGACAAGACCGTCGATTTCTCCGCGTCCAGTGAGCACCTCGAGACCGAGATCCAGGAGTGGGTCGCCGAGGAACGCCGCAAGATGGGCGAGATCCTCCTCGACGCCGGGATCATCGATTCCGAACAGTTGCTCGACGCCCTCCAGGCGCAGCAGGAGACGGGTCGCCGCCTCGGCGAGATCCTCCTGGACCGTGGTCAGGTCGACGAGCACCAGCTCGCCGGCGTGCTCGCCGAGCAGTTCCACATCGACCGCGCCGACCTGCGCCTCATGGAGCCGGATCCGGTCGCCGTGGCCCGTGTCACCGAGGAGCTGGCGCGCAAGCACAAGGTGATCCCGCTCTACGTCGACGAGGAGAGCCGTGTGTCGCTCGTCACGGGCGAGCCGCTCGGTGTCGACGCGATCCGCGAACTCACGCAGCACTGCCACCGCATCCGGATCATGGTCGGCTCGACGTCCGACATCGAGCGCATGCTCGACCAGGCGTACAACGCGCTGTCGCTCGCGGACGAGCACATCCAGGCGTTCAACCTGATCGCCGACGAGGACGAGTCCACGTCGGACGCGATCAACCTCGAGGTCGACGAGAACGCGCCGATCGTCCAGGTCGTCAACCGCATCCTCATCCAGGCCGCACGCGCCCGCGCCTCGGACGTGCACATCGAACCGCACGAGCACCAGGTGGTCGTCCGGTTCCGCATCGACGGCGCGCTCTCGGTCGCCATCCAGCTGCCGCGCCGCATGGGCGCGCCGGTGTCGTCGCGGCTCAAGGTCATGTCCGACCTGAACATCGTCGAGCGTCGCCGTCCGCAGGACGGTCAGTTCTCGGTGAACGTCGACGGTCGTCCGATCGACGTCCGCATCTCGGTGGTCGGCACCGTGCACGGCGAGAAGATCGTGCTCCGACTCCTCGACAAGACCCGGTCGCTGATCAGCCTCGACCACCTGGGCATCTCGCCGAAGATCCTCCCGGACTTCATCGAGATCGTGAAGGCGCCGCTCGGCATGCTGCTGTGCACCGGTCCGACCGGTTCCGGCAAGACCACGACGCTGTACGCGACGCTCACCGAGGTCCAGGACTCGACCAAGAACGTGGTCACGATCGAGGACCCCGTCGAGTACCAGTTCCCCGGGATCAACCAGATGCCGATCAGTGAGGCGGCCGGCATCAGCTTCGCCGACGGCCTCCGCGGCATCCTCCGTCAGGATCCCGACACCATCCTCGTGGGTGAGATCCGCGACGTGGAGACGGCGCGCATCGCCACGCAGGCGGCGCTCACCGGCCACTTCGTGCTGTCCTCGCTGCACGCTGTCGACTCGGTGTCGGCCATCCACCGTTTCACCGACATGGGCATCGAACCGTTCCTGGTCGCCTCGGCCGTCTCGGGTGTCGTCGGCCAGCGTCTGCTCCGTCGGATCTGCACGTCGTGCCGTGAGACCTACGAGCCGCACCCCGACCACATCCGCCTCACGCAGGGGTTCGCCGGCAAGCTGCCCGACGCCTGGACCCGTGGCGCCGGCTGCAACATGTGCTCGGGCACCGGGTACGCCGGTCGGGTGGGTGTGTACGAGCTCCTCAAGGTGTCGGACGCCATCCGCAACCTGATCGTCGCCAAGGCCACCGCCAAGGAGATCCGTGACGTGGCCGTCGCCGAGGGCATGAGCACCATGCAGACCGAGGCGTTCAAGCTGGTCGCCGCTGGTGTCACCACCGTCGACGACGTGCTGCGCAGCGTCTACGCCCCGGGCATGGAGGGCGACCTGCTCGACATCGACGAGGTCGAGGGGATCGACCTGACCGAGGTCGAGCCCGAGGGCCTCTCCGACAGTGGGGTGGCCGACGGCGGGATCGTCGACGTGACGGAGCGTGAGCGCGTTGCGGTCGCAGCCGAGTCGTTCCCTGCCGAGCCGGCACCGTTCGAGCCGGCCGCCTTCGAGCAGTCGGCCCCCGCGCCGATCGTGGTCGACCCGGCCGCCGCCTACATCGACGTCACCGGCACCGTCGCCCAGGCGCCCGTCGCCAACGGCCAGGTCAACGGCCACGTCGCCCCGAACGGCAACGGCCACATGCCGCCGCCAGCTCCGACCTTCCACAGCAACGGTGTGGTCAACGGCGAGGGCCTGCCGCCCGCGCCGGTGTTCACGCCGCCCGTCCCGGCCCAGGAGGTCGTTGAGTGACCGCCACGCAGGAACGACCGCCAGATCAGGCAGCCCCGCCGGCACCACCCGCCGGCGGGAAGCCGTCGCGTTTCAAGTACGTCGCACAGACGCTGGACGGTCAGACCGTCAAGGGTGAGATCGAGTCGTCGTCCATCAACGCGGCGCGCAACGAACTCGCGGTCAAGGGCATTCGGGTCACCAAGATCACGGAGCGCAAGGGTCTCAACGTCGAGATCACCAAGGCCAAGGTCCCGCTGGTCGAGATCATGCACTTCTGTCGCCAGATGGCGACGTTCGTGAAGTCCGGCGTGCCGATCACCGAGGCGATCGAGACCATCCGCCGCGACACCAAGAACAAGAAGTTCAACGAGGTGCTCGCCGACATCAACGAGCGCGTCGGCGCCGGCTACTCACTCGCCGAGGGCGTGAACCGTCACGCCGAGGTGTTCCCCGCCTACTTCGTCGCCATGCTCGGTTCGGCCGAACTCACCGGCAAGGTCGACGAGGCCTTCCAGCAGCTGTACCTGTACATCCGCCGTGACATCGAGCTGCGGCGTGCGGTGCGCAAGGCACTCATCTACCCGGGCATCCTG
>CAJBIS010000057.1 GCA_903953195.1 uncultured Actinomycetes bacterium | reverse complement strand
GCCGCCGCCGGTTCCGCCCGTCGTCGATCTCACCGCGCCGTCACCGGTCGCGCCGGCGCCCGTCGAGACCTGGGGTGAGTTCCCCGAGGTCACGCCGCCGGTCGCGCCGCCGGTGGACGAGGTCGCCGTGTACTCCGCATCGTCCACGTGGACCGATGCTCCGCCCGTCGCCGCGCCGGTCGGAGCGCCCGTCGAGCCGGTCGTCGATCACACCGTGCCGTCGCACTGGGCCGATGCCGCGCCGATCGCGCCGCATCCTGCGCCGCCGGTTGCGCCGGTTGCGCCGGTCGCTCCGCCGGTCGCGCCGCCAGTGGCTGCGCCAGTGGCTGCGCCGGCGGTGGACACCGCCGCCGACCCCACTGCGCCGTCGTTGTGGGCCGAGCCGGCCTCGGAGGCCGCTGACGCGTCCGCCCCGAAGGTCGGCGGGATCCGGGACGATCAGCTGCCCGGCCGCCTCGACGTGTTGAACCTGAGTCAGTGGTTCAACAAGCGCAAGGTGCTGGAGCGCTGTTCGCTCAGCATGGAGCCGGGTGAGGTCACCGCCCTGATCGGACCGTCGGGCTGCGGCAAGTCGACGTTCCTGCGGGCGCTCAACCGCATGCACGAGCTCGTTCCGGGCGCGGAGCTGGCCGGTCAGGTGCTGTTGAACGGGGTCGACATCTACGGCGTCGACATGAGCCCGACCGAGGTGCGCCTGCGGATCGGCATGGTGTTCCAGAAGCCGAACCCGTTCCCGGCCATGTCGATCGCCGACAACGTGCTCGCCGGGCTCGGGCTGTCGGGATCGAAGACCGACGACCCCGAGGGCCTGGTCGAGCAGTGTCTGCGCCGCGCCGGGCTGTGGACCGAGGTGAAGGACCGGCTCGGCGAGTCGGGCATGTCGCTGTCGGGCGGACAGCAGCAGCGGCTCTGCATCGCTCGATCGCTCGCCGTGCACCCCGACGTGCTGCTGATGGATGAGCCGTGCTCGGCGCTCGACCCGATCTCCACCCGGGTGATCGAGGAGACCATCCGCGAGCTCTGCCACGACATCACCATCGTGATCGTCACGCACAACATGCAACAGGCCCAGCGGGTCAGCGACCAGTGCGCGTTCTTCCTGGTCGAGACCCTGGGTGAACCCGGTCGGATCGTCGAGAACGGTCCGACCGGACGGATGTTCTCCAACCCGTCCGACCCTCGGACGCTCGACTACGTGAACGGGAGGTTCGGATGAGCGGGATCCGACGTCACCGTGCCCACCTCGGACGGCCGGAACTCCGGTCCGGGCGGCACCCACTCCATCTGGCGGCGCGGATCCTGGCCGCGATCGGCGTGCTGGCCGCGGTCACCCTGGTGCGGCCGCCGGCGGCCGACGCCCAGGGCCCGATCGTCACGGGTGGCGGCTCGTCGTTCGTGAGCCTGCTCGTGTCGCAGTGGCGGGCCGATGTGGCCAAGCCGCCGTACAACCTGAAGATCAACTACACGTCGGCCGGTTCCGGGTTCGGCCGTGACAAGTTCATCTCGGGTGCCCTCGACTTCGGTCAGAGCGACATCCAGTTCCTGCCCGAGGAGGTCGACCGCCTCAACGGCACGGCGCGCAAGGGATTCGTGTACGTCCCGGTGGCCGCCGGTGCCGTGGCGTTCATGTTCAACGTCAACGGCAGCAACGGGAAGCGGATCACCGACCTGAAGCTCACGCCCGATGCCGCGTGCAAGATCTTCACCGTCCCCGACATCAAGTGGAACGACCCGTCGATCGCGGCGACGAACCCCGGTGTCGGTCTGCCCGACCGCAAGATCCGTCCGGTGGTGCGCTCGGACCGGTCCGGCACCAGTTACGTGATGAGCGAGTTCTGCATCCAGCGGGCGCCGGCGGTGTGGAACGCGTTCAAGGGGTTCATCGGTTCGGGCAACTACGGCCAGGACCAGTACCTGGGCGCCGGTCAGCCGATCTCGCAGTGGCCCAACAACTACGGGTCGGTGTCGCAGGCGTTCGCGTCCGACGGCATCGCCAACGTGGTCGGCAACGCCTCGACGGGCGCCGACACGATCACCTACATCGAGACCGGGTACACGAAGGTGAAGGGCCTGCCGGCGGCGTCGGTGCAGAACGCGGTCGGGGTGTTCACACCACCGCTGCCTGCGAACTCGACCATCGCGCTGGGGTTCGCCAAGCCGAGGCCGAACGGCACCTTCGAACTGGCCTACGACGGCCGTGACCCGCGGGCGTACTTCCCCTCGACCTACTCCTATGCGATCGCCCAGACCGCCGGGTTCGATCCGGCCAAGGGCAGGACGATGGCCGAGTACCTGTACTACGCCGTGTGCAAGGGTCAGGAGCGCGCCGAGCCGCTGCTGTACTCGCGGCTCTCCAGCGTGCTCGTCGACCTGGCGCTGAACGCCGCGTCGCAGATCCCCGGGGCACCGGCTCGTCCGACGTCGTGCGCGGCGCCGCCGCCACCCAAGCTCGAGATCGCCGCGCCGGGGGCCGGTGCCGGCGCTGCGGGTGGTGCCGCCGGCGGTGGGGCCGTCGGTGCGGCGGGAGCCGCAGGTGGGGTCGACGCGGTCGTCGCCGGTGAGACCGCTGTCGCCGGCGCAGGCGCAGCGGAAGCGGCCGGCGCCGCCGAGGCTGCCGGCGCTGCGAACGCCGAGGACGCAGCCCTCGCCGAGGAACTCGCCGCCGGTGCGGCCGGTGCGAGCGGGGCCAGCAGCGGCACGGCGATCGGTGCCAGTGGGAGCGCAGGCCCCGAGAACAGCGACGTGCTGTTCACGTTCCTGATGGGCGCGGCACTGGTGGCCATAGGGTTGTTCGCGGCCAAGGGTGGTCGAGCCGCGGTGGCGCGACGATGAGGCGCCGCACGCTGGTGCTGCGACTGGCCGTGGCCGCGGTCGCAGTGGCCTGGGTGTTCATGCCGGTGGTCGCGCCCGCCCAGACGGCGGCGACCACCGACCCGGTCGTGCTGAGCGCCCGGCTCCCCGCCGAGTTCGTCCCTGCGTCACTGGCGAACATCCAGCAGCTCGACACCGCGACCCGCACGTCGACCATCGAGTACATCGTGTCCGGTACCGAGGACGCCCGTTCGGCGTTCGTCGCCGGCGAGGTCGACCTCATGGTGTCGGGCATCGATCTGAGCGACGCGCAGCGTGCCGCGCTGCAGCAGTCGGGACGTGGTCTCATCTCGGCCCCGGTGCAGGCCGTCGGCCTCGAGGTGTTCGGATTCGTGCCGCAGATCGGACTGTTCCCGACACGCTGCGACGAGATCGACGAGCAGACCGGCGAGCCGCTCGTCGAGTGCACCCAGGCCGACCGGATCCCCCTCGAGGCCGACCTGCGACTCGGCGGCGAGTCGCTGGTCGAGTCGTTCTACGTGGGCAACAACGTGTGGAACTCGTCGTCGTTCGTGCGCGACATGGGGCCGGTCCTGCCCGCCGGTTACCGGCTCGTCCCGCCGATTCGTGGCGCCCGTCCACTGGTCCGCAGCGACGGCGACGCCTTCAACCAGTACCTCGACGCCTACGTGGCGATCACGGCGGGACCGCAGCGGCGAGCCGCGCTCGCCGCGACGCCGGGCAGCGATCCCAACGATGTTCCGAGCGAGACGTGGCCAGGGTTCCTGACGCCGTCCCGTCAGGGGATGGACAACGTCGTGTCGACCATCGCCGGCGGCCTGGACCCGGCCGGGAGCGAGGTGGCGCTCGGCGGGACCATCTCGGCAGCCGCGACCGGCTCGGCGGCTGAGGCGGTCGCCCTGAACGCGGCCAAGCCGCCGTCGGAACGGATCCCGCTCTTCCGGGCGAAGGTGCAGAACGCCGCCGGCGAGTGGCTCTCACCGACACCGGACGCGATCACCGCGGCCGTGGCACTCGACGGCGGTAAGCCACTCGCTGCGGCCACGAATCCGGTGAAGGGCGCGTACCCGATCGCCTGGGTCAACCGGGCGTACGCGCCGGCGAGCGGACTGACCGCCGACGAGGCGAACGCTGCGGCATCGTTCATTCGACTGCAGGTCACTGCTGGACAGGGGCGGGCCGCATCGCTGAGCGACGGACGGATCACGTCGGCGATGGTCGCCGAGGCGTTGGCCGCCGCCGACCGGATCGTCGAGTCCAACTGCGCCGCGGCCAAGGGCACGGTGACGACGAGCGCCGATGGCGCTCCGTGGCTGCCTGCCGGGGTGCTGACGGCCGGGCCCGTGAAGCTGTGCACGGGGCCGGCGACTCCCGAGCCCGAGGTGCCGACCGAGTCGGGGACCGACACCGGCTTCGACACCGGCTTCGTCGACACGGGGTTCAGCGATGTGGGATTCGACACCGGAGTGACCGACATCCCCGCCGGATTCGATGAGCTCCCTGCCGAGGTCGCAGGTGAACAGCTCACCGCAGCGGCCGGATCCGCAGACAGTGCCGGGTCGGCGTCGTCCGGTGGCTCAGGTGCGTCGGCCGGGGCGATCGGCGCCACCGTGTCGAGGAAGATGCCGTTGCCGATTCCGGGCCAGTCGCTGCCTCCGCTCGACCGAGCCGTCACGCTCGGCCTCGGCGCACTGTTCGCGATGGTGGTCTGGAAGCTCTACGACCGCAGGACGAGTTTCGGGTGACCGTCGTCGAACCACCGCAGCTCGATCCGCTCGACCCGGGCGTCCCGGCACCCGCTGATCCCGAGGTGGACCAGGCCGAAGGCGACGAGACCAAGGTCGGTGGTCGCGGTGGCCGAGCCGTGGTCGTGGCCGTGCTCGCCGCCGTCCTGGTCCTCCTGATGCTGATCGTGTTCCTGCTGCCGGAGTCGGCCAGCGTCCGCCAGCAGCATCTCCGCGACGAGTACCGCGAGCCGACCACCGAGGTGGCGGTCGGCGAGGCGGCACTGCTCATCCAGATTCCGGTGCTCGGACTCGACCAGGTGGTGACGCGCGGCGCCGAGCCGGTGCAACTGCGCGGAGGCCCCGGTTGGCGTGAGGGGAGCGCCCCGCCCGGTCAGGGCAACACGGTGATCCTGGGTCACTCGACGCTGTGGAGTTATCCGTTCGGCCAGCTCGACGCACTCGTCGGCGGGAACCGCATCTTCGTGCGCACCCGCGACGACCGCGTGTACCTGTACAAGGTCACCGAGGTCACGAAGGTCGACGGCGACGCCACCGAGGTGATGCAGGCCGACGGCCCCACCCGTCTGACGCTCATCACCAGTGCCGGAGGGCCGTTCTCGAGCGAGCGTCTCGTGGTGAAGGCCGCCGCCGCCGGTCGCCAACCCGAGGTCCCCGAGGACGTACGCGTGGCGGTGTCCGACACCGATGACGTCGGCTCGTTCGACGAGCGCCCGCTGTCCGGCGGGCTCCTGTTGCTGGCCGGGGCACTCGTCGCCGTCGCCGGCGTGTTCGCGCTGGCCAACCTGCGGCGCCGCTACAGCGCGGGCGTCGCGTTCGTCATCGGCGGCCCGATCATTGCGATCGGCGTCGTGCTGGTGCTCTTCAACCTGAACTCATTCCTTCCCGTCACGTACTGACCGACCGCGATTCCACATCGATGTCGTCCGCGTCGACGGGGATGCTGCGCGCCCGGGAACCCCTGCGTCCGCGCCGCGTTCCGGCGCCCGGACGGTGCGCCGCAACCGGTCGACGGCACCTCGCCGAAAGCGACGTTCAGGTGGACGGATCGGCTCCAACCGACGGTGCGTGGAGCAGCAGGTGAACTCGTTGCGAACAGGTGCGGAACACTGCCGCGGAACCATTGTCAGCAGCCTCGACCTGTCTCATAGTCGCATCGGCGGCGAGGGCCGTCACCGACGAAAGGCTGTGAACATGATGAAGCGAGTGCTGGGTGCGGCGGCGGTGGCCGGTGTGCTCCTGATGACCCTGGCGGTGGCCGCTCCGGCCGGCGCCCAAGGTCCCACTGGGACCGTGAACCCGAACCCGGTGGCCTTCGCACCCGGACAGACCGAGGCGCCCGTCACGGTGAACTGGTCCGGTCAGGCTGCGAACAAGCTGATCTACGTCGACATCTGCAAGAAGCTGTCGAGCGACCCGACGTTCAACCCGGGCCAGGACTGCGCTCCGCTGTCGAGCACGAACCCGTTCGCCACCCCGACGGGGAGCGGCACCACCGCCTACACCGTGTTCCGTGGCCCGGACCCCTCGGGTGACCAGCCCTGGGGCTGCTTCGCCGCCGCCGATCAGGCGCCGGCCGGCATCCAGAAGTTCACGACCTGCTACGTGCGGGTGACCAACGACAGCCTGTTCAACAACAACCAGGCCGCCGACATCCCCTTCACGATCGTCGAGTCCGGCGGCGTGATCCCCGAGGCCCCCGTGGCCATCCTCCTGCCGGTGATCGGTGCGCTCGTGCTGATCGGCGGCTTCATGTTCATGCGCCGTCAGCAG
>CAJBIS010000056.1 GCA_903953195.1 uncultured Actinomycetes bacterium | reverse complement strand
GGGATGCTCCGGGTCGGACTCCGGTGGCACAGCCGCTGACGCCCCTGCCACCTCGTCGACGACGGTCGCGGACGCCGCCACCCTCGCGTCGACGGTCGAGGGCCGCGGGAAGTACGCGGTCGGGGTGCGCACCGTCGAGGTGACCGGGGCGCGGGGTCGGGTCCTGCCGGTGGAGATCTGGTACCCCGTCGAACCGGCTTCGGCCGCGGGCGCGCAGCCGGCCACCTACGACTTCCCCGGCCTCGAGGTCCCGACCGAGCAGGCGGTGATCGGTGCGCCGCCGGCGCCCGGTCCGTTCCCGCTGGTCGTCTACTCGCACGGCAGCGGCGGGTTGCGGTACGTGTCGGGATTCCTGACCGAGCACCTGGCGAGCCATGGGTTCGTGGTGGTCGCCCCCGACCATCTGGGCAACACGGCGCTCGACGAGTTCACCGGGTCCGCCGAGCCGCAGGAGCAGGTGGCGCAGGATCGACCGGTCGACGTCCAGGCGGTGATCGACGCGGCGACGTCGGGCGCGCTGGGGTTCGAGGACATCACACCTGCGATCGACACCGCGCACGTCGGCGTGATCGGCCACAGCTTCGGCGGCTTCACCGCGCTGACCACCGGAGCGAACGCGAGCGCGGCCGGCGGCGAACCGGAGGTCGACGCCGTGGTGGGCATGGCGCCGTACTCCGAGATCATCGACGACCTGACCCTCGGTGCGAACAAGGTGCCGACGATGCTGCTGTCCGGTACGTCCGATGTCACCACACCGATCCCCGACAACACGGAGCGGCCGTGGTCGCTGACTCCGGGCCGTCCACTCGTGCGTGCCGACATCTCGCAGGCCGGGCACCAGAGCTTCACCGACGTGTGCCGCTACCAGGAACTGGCTCGCAGTCGCACCGATCTGCCGCCCGCGCTGGTGGGGGCGATCGACAACTACGCCATCCAGGGCTGCGCACCGGACCTCATTCCGATCGCCGACGCGCAGCGGGTCACGAAGCGTCTCGCCACGGCATTCCTGCTGGCGCAACTCGCGGGACAGAGCCAGTTCGCCGCGGTGCTGGACCCCGCTGCAGGTGCCGATCCGACGCTCGCCCGGTTCGAGGTCAAGCAGTAGCGACCTCGGCGCCGATCAGTTCGAGCACCGACAGGTGCGCGCCCTGAGGGTCGGCGAGCACGGCGAACCGGCCGGGTGGTACCTGCATCGGCGGAACAGCGACGGTGCCACCGAGCGCGGCACAGCGTTCGACGGCCTCGTCGGCGTCGGCGACCTGGAAGTACACCATCCAGTTGTCGGCGATCGCGTCCCACGTCGAGCCGATCATCGGCATCAACCCGGCGACATCGACGCCGTCGAGTCGGAACTGCTGGTAGTGGCCGTGCTCGACATCCGGTTCGGACACGTCCCAGCCGAACACGTGGCGGTAGAAGAGGCTGGCCCGCTCCGCGTCGCGCGTGGCGAGCTCCACCCAGCACGGTGTGCCGGACTCGTCCACGATGCCCGTGCCCCGGTGACGTCCCGGTCGCCAGAGCCCGAACGTGGCGCCCGACGGATCCGTGGCAGCGACGGTCCGTCCCAGGTCGAGAACGTCGGTCGGTTCCCCGAGGAGCGAACCGCCGTGTGAGGTGATCGTGGTCGCGGAGCCGTCGATGTCGTCGGAACGGAAGAACACGGTCCACGACGGCTGCTGGTCCTCCTGCGTCAGGGGCATCAGCCCGACGATCGGCAGCCCTCGCAACGTGGCCATCGAGTAGTGGCCGACTTCCTCGGGCCCGATCTCGATCTCCCACCCGAAGAGATCGCTGTAGAAGCGGACGGCGGCGTCGAGGTCGCTGGTCATCAGGTCGAACCAGACTGCGGTGCCGGTCGGGTGGTCGTCGATCTCGGGCATGGGCCAACTCCTTCGGTCGTGCTGCCGTCGTGCTCATCGTGCGGCGGGCCGCGGAGTTGAGCGATCCGGCGTCGCCGTCCGGTGGTCCCAGATGACAGGCTGGGGACGTCCATCCATCGGAGGTGCTCGTGGTGTCCGATCCGTCCCGCTCATCGACGCTGCCGCTCGACCCCGTCCGACCGGTCACCGATGCCGAGGTCGAGACGTTCCGGCGCGACGGTGTGGTGCTCCTGCGCGGCATCCTGCCGACCGAGTGGCTCGACGCGCTCGCCGGGCCGATCGACCGGGTCGTCAATTCCGGTGAGGCGGTCGACATCGGTGGGATCGCCGGTGGCGAGGACGCCCCGGCGTTCGCCGGAGGGGTGGACCACTGGCGCCTCGACGACACGTTCCGGGCGTTCTCGGTGGCGTCGCCGCTCGCGCCGATCGTCGCCCGACTGCTCGGGAGTGCGTCGGTGTGGCTGTGGGAGGACAGCGTGCTCGTGAAGGAACCGGGGTCGCCGTACCCCACCTACTTCCACACCGATGCGAGCTACTTCCACCTGCGGGGCGATCAGGTGTGCACGACGTGGGTGCCGCTCGACGCGGCGACCCCCGAGACCGGTGTGGTTCGGTGGGTGCGGGGCTCGCACCTGGATCGCGTCGGCGATGACGCCACCGGCGACTTCGTGGAGTACCGCCCCAACCTGTTCGTGACCGAGGACCCGATCCCCGGCACCGTCGGCGAGTTGGTGCCGGACGTGCTCGGGACACCGGACCTCGCCGACCGTCTGATCACCTTCGACGTCGAACCGGGCGATGTGACGGTGCACCATGCCCGCACGCTGCACGGCGCCCCGCCGAACTCGTCGACGCGGCGGCGTCGGGCGATCTCGGTCCGCTACTGCGGCGACGACATTCGGTACCTGCACAAGCCGGGCCTGCCCGGCCGGCCGGGGCTCGACGAGGTGGCGGACGGCGACCCGGTGGGGGAGCCGTGGTGCCCGCAGGTGTGGCCCCGCTGAGCGCCGAGGAGCGCGGGGTGATCAGCCGTCGAGCATCGGTGAGATCGCTGCGGTGAACACCTCGGTGTAGGCGGCGACGAGCGAGTGATTGACCGTCCCCGGCTTCCCGTCGCGGCAGGCGCGGTCGAGCACGCTGGCCCCGGCGATCACGATCACGCGCGCCAGCGCGTAGGCCCGCTCGGGGTCGAGTGTCGGTGACGTCGATTGCATGGCCAGCGCGAACTGGGTCGAGAGGTTCCGTTCGAGTGTGAGCTCGGTCTCCCGTAGCTCGGGAATGGCCTTGATGGCCGCGAAGATCTCGACGCCGCCGGGGAACTCGGTGCGGAACCGGACGAGCTCCTGGATCGCTGCGGGGAACCACGTGGCCCAGCTCTCGCCGCCGGTGAGCGTGCCCAGCCAGACGCCGAGCAGTTGCTTCCGGGTCATCTCGAGTCGGTGCACCAGCTGTTGGAAAATCGCGAACTTGTCGACGAAGTAGCTGTAGACGGTGGCGACGTTCACCTCGGCGCGCTCGGCGATCACGTTGGTGTTGAATCCCTCGAGCCCGGCCTCGACCAGCACGGCGGTGGCGGCGTCGAGGATTCGCTCGACCGTGTCATGGCCGCGCTGCTGCGTCGGTTCGCGGCGAAGCCCGGAACGGACTCCTGTCGCGCTGACCTCGGGTGTGCTCGTTGCCGCCCCCACGTCACCAGTGTCGCACCGGAACGGTCGCTCAGGCGCGATTCAGGAGAGGGCGACGAGATCCAGCATCGACTCGTCGAAGTAGTCGAGCTGGCCCTCGGGCATGAGCAGGACACGATCCGGCGCCAGCGCCTGGACGAACTCCGGGTCGTGGCTGACGAGCACGATGGTTCCGGGCCAGTCGGCGAGTGCGGCACCGATGGCGGTCCTCGACGGCGGGTCGAGGTTGTTGGTCGGCTCGTCGAGCAGCAGGAGATTGTGGCCGCCGACCACCAGTTGCGCGAGTGCCAGCTTCGTCTTCTCCCCGCCCGAGAGCGTGCCGGCGTTCTGGAACGCCTTGTCGCCCGACAGTCCGAACATGCCCATGACGGACCGCGCCTCGCGGTCGCCGATCGTGGCGGTCGAGCCCGCGGCCTGACCGCCCATGCGGACGTGATCGAGGAGCGACCGGTCCGGGTCGAGCCCCTCGTGTTCCTGCGCGTAGTAGCCGACGCTCGTCCGACGTGCGAGGTGCACCGTGCCGGCGGTCGGTGTCGTGTCGGCGGCGAGCAGTCGCAGCAGCGTCGTCTTGCCGGCGCCGTTGAGCCCCATGATGAGCAGGCGCTCACCTCGCCCGACATCGAACGT
>CAJBIS010000055.1 GCA_903953195.1 uncultured Actinomycetes bacterium | reverse complement strand
GTTCGGGGCGGTCCAGGTGGGGAGTGTCCCCGGGCCCCGGCCCGAGCGGCGCTCCCCACCGGCGCGTCCGGCGTGTGGCGGCGCGTCCGGCGAGTGGCGGCGCGTCCGGCGTGTGGCGGCGCGTCCGGGGAATGGTCCCGAGGTCCTTGACCCGGGCGCCGAAGGTTCCTACGCTCCGCGGGTCCGTTCGAGGACCACCGGCCACTGGGGCTGCTGGTCCTGCACGCGTCTTGACCGGAAACCGGGCGTTGTCTAGTCTGCCCTGTTGCCGTGCTGCGTCGTTCCTGTCCCCGTGAGGAAACTCGTGGGGAGTGGCGCGTCCTGATTGCGGTCGACCACCCGTCATCAGCAGCTCGTCCGCCCTGCGCCTGAGGAGAACCCCCTTGTCAGCACGCGTCGCCCTCCGGGACCGTTACTCGTTCGCGAACCTCGATGATGTCCTGGACCTCCCGGACCTCATCGCCGTTCAGCGTGAGTCCTTCCAGTGGTTCGTCGATCACGGTCTGGCCGATGCCTTCCGGGACATCAGCCCGATCAAGGACTTCACCGAGACGTTGAGTCTCGAGCTGGAGTTCGATCCCACGGACGAGTTCCTGCGCCCGCCGCCGAAGTTCTCGGTGGAGGAGTGCAAAGAGAAGGACATGACCTACTCGGCGCCGATCTTCGCCAAGGCGCGCTTCATGAACGCCAACACGGGCGAGATCAAGGAGCAGACGGTCTTCATGGGGGACTTCCCGATGATGACCGACAAGGGCACGTTCGTGATCAACGGCACCGAGCGTGTCGTCGTGTCGCAGCTCGTCCGGTCGCCGGGCGTCATCTTCCAGCCGGGCGAGCGGTTCCGACTCCGGAACCTGTCCAAGCACCAGCTCGTCACCGGCACCATCCACCCGTACCGCGGTGAGTGGATCGAGTTCGACGTCGAGCAGAAGCCGGGCAAGGAGCCGACGGCGGGCACCCGCGTCGCCCGCAAGCGGCGCCTGTCGCTGTTCGTCCTCCTGCGGGCGCTCGGCTACGACGAGGAGAACGCGCCGGGCTTCCTCGACGCCTTCGTTCGCCACTTCGACTTCCTCGAGGGGCAGTGGGAGAAGGACCGCGAACTCGCTCCCACCCAGGACGAGGCGATTGTCGAGATCTACAAGCGTGCCCGTCCGGGTGAGCCCGCCACGGTCGACTCGGCCCGCAACTACTTCACCAACGCCTTCTTCGAGTCGCGTCGTTACGACCTGTCGCGCGTTGGTCGGTACAAGCTGAACCGGAAGCTCGGCCCGGAGATCGACCGGCTCGCCGAGACGTTCCCGCAGGTCGCGCACCTGCTCGACCGTCCCGATCAGGACCAGCCGGTGCTGAGCCGCTGCGAGGTCCTCGCGGCGACGACGTACCTGCTCAACCTCGCCGCCGGCACGCACGGCTACCGGCTCGACGATCAGGACCACTTCGCGAATCGCCGCATCCGGTCGGTCGGCGAGCTGATCCAGAACCAGGTCCGCATCGGCCTGTCCCGCATGGAGCGGGTCGTCCGTGAGCGCATGACCACCCAGGACGTCGAGGCGATCACGCCGAACACGCTGATCAACATCCGCCCGGTGGTCGCGGCCATCAAGGAGTTCTTCGGCACCTCGCAGCTGTCGCAGTTCATGGACCAGGTCAACCCGCTGTCGGGCCTGACGCACCGTCGTCGCCTGTCGGCGCTCGGCCCGGGCGGCCTGTCGCGTGAGCGGGCGGGCTTCGAGGTCCGCGACGTGCACTTCTCGCACTATGGCCGGATGTGTCCGATCGAGACCCCGGAGGGTCCGAACATCGGGCTGATCGGCGCGCTGGCCACCTATGCCCGCGTCAACCGCTTCGGCTTCATCGAGACCCCGTATCGCAAGGTCGTGAAGGGCAAGGTCACCGACGAGATCCTCTGGCTGTCGGCCGATGAGGAAGAGGAGTACGTGGTCGCCCAGGCGAACACGCCGCTCAATCCGAACGGCACGTTCTCGGCCGACCGCGTGCTCGTGCGCCGCTCGCCGCAGGCCGCCTCGCTGTCCGACCTGAAGCTCCAGCTCGAGCGCGACGAGTTCCTCGGTGCCACCACCGAGATCTCGGCGGTCGCACCCGACGAGGTCCAGCTCATGGACGTGTCGCCGAAGCAGATCGTGTCGGTCGCCACGGCGCTCATCCCGTTCCTCGAGCACGACGACGCGAACCGTGCCCTCATGGGCGCGAACATGCAGCGTCAGGCGGTTCCGCTGCTCCGTGCCGAGGCGCCGTTCATCGGCACCGGCATCGAGTCCCGCGCCGCTCGTGACGCCGCCGACATGATCCTCGCGACCGAGGACGGCACCGTGCTCGAGGTCGATGGCCGCTCGATCGTCGTCGACTACAAGAAGGCCGGGAAGACCACCTACCGCCTGCACAAGTTCGAGCGGTCCAACCAGGACACCTCGATCAACCAGCGTGCCCGGGTGGCCGAGGGCCAGAAGGTCGCCAAGGGTGACGTCCTCGCCGAGGGTCCGTCGACCGACAACGGCGAACTGGCACTGGGCAAGAACCTGCTCGTCGCCTTCATGCCGTGGGAGGGCTACAACTTCGAGGACGCGATCATCCTCTCGGAGCGGCTCGTGAAGGATGACGTCCTGACGTCGATCCACATCCACGAGCACGAGGTCGACGCCCGCGACACCAAGCTCGGCCCCGAGGAGATCACCCGGGACATCCCGAACCTCTCCGAGGAGATCCTCGCCGACCTCGACGACCGCGGCATCATCCGCATCGGTGCCGAGGTGGGCCCCGGCGACGTGCTCGTCGGCAAGGTCACCCCGAAGGGTGAGACCGAGCTGACCCCGGAGGAGCGTCTGCTCCGGGCCATCTTCGGTGAGAAGGCCCGCGAGGTGCGCGACACCTCGCTCAAGGTCCCGCACGGCGAGTCGGGCAAGGTCATCGACGTCAAGGTGTTCAGCCGTGACGACGACCACGAGCTCCCCCCGGGCGTGAACCAGCTGGTGCGGGTCTACGTCGCCCAGAAGCGCAAGATCTCGGTGGGCGACAAGCTCGCCGGTCGCCACGGCAACAAGGGCGTCATCAGCCGCATCCTGCCGATCGAGGACATGCCGTTCATGGAGGACGGCACCCCGGTCGACGTGATCCTGAACCCGCTCGGCGTCCCGTCCCGCATGAACGTCGGCCAGGTGCTCGAGACGCACCTCGGCTACGCCGCTCGGTGGGGCTGGCTCGACGGTGACAAGGAGGTCGGTGAGAACCCGATCCGTGGCACCGAGACCAAGACCCGGCCGACCACCCGTCCGGCGACGCTCGTCGCGACGCCGGTGTTCGACGGTGCGAAGTGGGACGAGACCGATCTCGCCGGCCGTCACCCGACGATCAAGAAGATCTTCGAGCACCTGCATCCGGAGTCGCCGAACGCCGAGTACGGCGACGGCGGCCGGCTGATCGGTGACGACGGCAAGGTCACGCTGTTCAACGGTCGCACCGGTGAGCGCTACGACAACAAGGTCACCGTGGGCTACGCCTACATCCTGAAGCTCGCCCACCTGGTGGACGACAAGATCCACGCCCGGTCCACCGGTCCGTACTCGATGATCACCCAGCAGCCGCTGGGCGGTAAGGCGCAGTTCGGTGGCCAGCGGTTCGGCGAGATGGAGGTGTGGGCACTCGAGGCGTACGGAGCCGCCTACTGCCTCCAGGAGCTCCTGACCATCAAGTCCGACGACACCCTGGGCCGCGTCAAGGTCTACGAGGCGATCGTCAAGGGCGAGAACATCCCCGAGCCGGGCATCCCCGAGAGCTTCAAGGTGCTCATCAAGGAGATGCAGTCGCTGTGCCTGAACGTGGTCGTCTCCGACGACCGCGGCGAAGAGGTCAAGCTCCGCGACATGGACGATGAGTTCTACCGCACCGCCGAGGAACTGGGCATCGACCTGTCCCGTCCCGAGCGCGGATCCGATGAAGAAGACGCTCGCCGCCAGGCTGAGCGTCGCTGAGAGAGGACACCAACACCCTCATGCTCGACGTGAACGTCTTCGAGAACATCCGGATCGGCCTCGCCACCGCGGACGCCATCCGGACCTGGTCCAACGGTGAGGTCAAGAAGCCGGAGACCATCAACTCCCGCACGCTCAAGCCGGAGAAGGACGGGCTCTTCTGCGAGAAGATCTTCGGTCCGACGAAGGACTGGG
>CAJBIS010000054.1 GCA_903953195.1 uncultured Actinomycetes bacterium | reverse complement strand
GTAGCCGCGCATCCAGTAGCTCGGCCGGTCGCCGCGTCGTGCCATCCCGGCGGGTCACGGCCCTCGGGCGGCCCGCTAACCTCCCTCGGGTGACACTGCAGATCTACCGTGCCGGCGATGATCCCGGCCCCGATTTCGCCGAGCTCGTTCGTCGAGCCGGTCGCTCGGCACCCGTCCCCACCTCGTTCGTCGGTTCGGAACTCGACATCCCGCACGGCACCACGTGCGTGGCGGTCCGCTACGCCGACGGCGTCATCATGGCGGGTGACCGCCGGGCGACGTCCGGCAACTTCATCTCGCACCGCACGATCGAGAAGGTGTTCCCGGCCGACCGCCACTCGGGTGTGGCCATCGCCGGCGCCGCCGGTCCGGCGGTCGAGATGGTGCGACTGTTCCAGTTGCAGCTCGAGCACTACGAGAAGGTCGAGGGTTCGCCGATCAGCCTCGAGGGCAAGGCCAACCAGCTCTCGCAGATGGTTCGGAACCATCTCCCGGCGGCCATGCAGGGACTCGCCGTGGTCCCGATCTTCGCGGGCTACGACGTGGCCCGCTCGGTCGGACGGCTCTACCAGTACGACGTCACCGGCGGCCGCTACGAGGAGTACGACTTCGCGTCCACCGGCTCGGGCAGCATGCAGGCCAGCACGGTCGTGAAGCTGGGGTACCGCCTCGACATGTCGGAGACCGACGCCGTCGACCTGGTGCTGCGGGCGCTGTTCGAGGCGGCCGACGAGGACTCCGCCACCGGCGCCCCCGACCTCATCCGAGGAATCTTCCCGGTCGTCGCGACCATCACGGCCGACGGCTTCACGCGACTCGGTGACGACGAACTGCGTCAGCGGTTCGAGTCGATCCTCGAGGGCATCCGCCGCGAGCGCGGCGGCGTCGAGGGAGGGAACATCACATGAGCATGCCGTTCTACGTCGCGCCCGAACAGATGATGAAGGACCGGGCGGACTACGCCCGGAAGGGCATCGCCCGGGGACGCTCACTCATCGCCGCCATCTACGACGGGGGCGTGCTGCTGTGCGCCGAGAACCCGTCCCGGATGCTGCGCAAGGTCTCCGAGATCTACGACCGGATCGGTTTCGCCGGTGTCGGCAAGTACAACGAATTCGATCAGCTCCGCATCGCCGGGGTGCGCTCCGCCGACCTCAAGGGGTTCGCGTTCAGCCGTGAGGACGTCGACGCGCGCACACTCGCCAACCAGTACGCCCAGATGCTCGGCCAGGTGTTCACCCACGAGATGAAGCCGATGGAGGTCGAGATCCTCGTCGCCGAGGTGGGCCGGTCTCGCGCCGACGACCAGCTGTTCCACATCCGCTACGACGGCACACTGGTCGACGAGAGCGACTGGTGTGTCCTCGGCGGTGAGGCCGAGGCGATCGGCGAACGCCTGTCCGCCGTCTGGGACGGTGCTGCCGACCTGGGGGCGATCCTGCGCGCCGCCACGGCGGCGCTCGCCGGCCCGGACCGCACGATCCCGGCCGATCAGCTCGAGGTCGCCATCCTCGACCGGGCCCGTGAGCAACGGACGTTCCGACGCATCGAGGACGACGAGGTCGCCACGCTCCTCGGGGCCTGAGGCTCAGCCGCCCCGGACGACGTCGAGGTAGCGCAGCGCGTCGCCCACCCACAGCACGGCGGCGACACCGAGTGGGATCGCCAGTGCGAGCCCCAGCGCGACCCGCAGCGTGCGCATCGCCGGGGTCAGTCCCGGGTGGGGCAGCGGCTCGTCGGCGGTCGTGCCGTCATCGAGCACGATCGGGAGCGCGTCCTCGGCCAGGACCTCGTCCGCCAGTTCGCGCTCGTCGGCGGGCACGAGCACCTCGAGCCAGCCGATCGGGTGCGTCGTCGGGACCAGCTCACGGCTCCGGATCTGCCACACGACACCATGGGCGCCGAGTTTGGCGGCGAGGAGATCGGCCTCGAACCGGTTCGACACACAGGCCACGACCACCATGTCCACGACGCGAGGGTACCCGTGTGCCCGGCCGGGACGGGCACCCCGGTGTGCAGATGTGCGGATAGGTTGAGGCGGTCATGGAGCGGCGGATCTACGGGCTGGAGAACGAGTACGGGGTCACCTGCACCCTCCGCGGCCAGCGTCGGTTGAGTCCCGACGAGGTCGCCCGCTACCTGTTCCGTCGGGTCGTCTCGTGGGGCCGGTCGTCGAACGTGTTCCTGGTGAACGGCGCACGGCTGTACCTCGACGTGGGCTCGCACCCCGAGTACGCGACCCCCGAGTGCGACTCGCTCCACGATCTCGTCGCCCACGACAAGGCCGGCGAGATGATCCTCGGTGAACTCGTCGACTCGGCCGAGCAGCGCCTCGCCGAGGAGGGCATCCGCGGCGACATCTACCTGTTCCGCAACAACACCGACTCGGCGGGCAACAGCTACGGCTGCCACGAGAACTACCTGACGAGCCGCGACGACGACCTGAGTCACTACTCCGAGGTGCTCATCCCGTTCCTCGTGAGCCGCCAGATCTACGCAGGCTCCGGCAAGGTGCTGCAGACGGCCCGGGGCGCGCAGTTCTCGATCGCCCAACGGGCCGAGCACATCTGGGAGGGCGTGTCGTCGGCCACCACGCGGTCCCGTCCGATCATCAACACCCGCGACGAACCACACGCCGACGGCGACCGCTACCGGCGTCTGCACGTCATTGTCGGGGACTCAAACATGAGCGAGTACGCCACCTTCCTCAAGGTCGGTGCGTGTTCGCTGATCCTGCGCATGCTCGAGGATCCGTCGGTGGTGCTGCGCGACATGACGCTCGAGAATCCGATCCGAGCCATCCGGGAGATCAGTCACGACCTGACCTGCACGCGCCGTGTGCGGTTGCAGAACGGCCGCGAGGTCTCTGCCTTCGAGATCCAGTCGGAGTACCTGCAGCGGGCCATCCGCTACGCGGAGTTCCACGAGTTGTCGATCCAGGAGAAACAGGCCCTCGACATGTGGGAACACGTGATGACGGGGATCGAGCGCGACCCGCTCTCGCTGGACCGCGAGGTCGACTGGGTGATCAAGCACAATCTCATCGAGCGGTACCGCGAACGGCACGGGCTGGCGCTCAGCAGCGCCGAGGTCGCGCTGCTCGACCTGCAGTACCACGACATCAGCCGACGGCGTTCGGTGTTCTACCGGCTGCAGGCCCGCGACATGGTCGAACGCATCGTCACCGACGACGACATCCACGACGCCATGGAGACCCCGCCCCAGACGACCCGGGCACGCCTCCGCGGCGAGTTCATCCGTCGGGCCAAGGACCGCAAACGTGACTACACGGTCGACTGGGTCCACCTGAAGCTCAACGACCAGGCGCAGCGCACGGTGCTGTGCAAGGACCCGTTCCGGTCGCACGACGAGCGCGTCGATCGTCTCATCGAATCGCTCTGAGGTCACCTCCGGCCCGAGGTCGTCGACGCGGGCGCCTATGGTGTCGGACACGACGCCGATCATCAGGGCGAAGACGAGCATCCCCGCCACAGTCGTCATGAGCCCCAGCACCCGCCCGAAACCCTCCGAG
>CAJBIS010000053.1 GCA_903953195.1 uncultured Actinomycetes bacterium | reverse complement strand
GCGGCGGCCACGGCAACGTCATCCGTCGCGTCGTCGACACCGCTGTCGTCTGCACTGTCGTCGTCTGCACCGTCGTCTGCACTGTCGTGAACGCCGACGTCGTCAGGATCATCAGCGGCGGTTACCGCGCCTGCTGAGCCGACCAGCGGTGACATCGGGCTTCCGGCGATCTCGCGCACCGGTCGCAGGTTCGCCTCGATCTCCACGACGAACTCGTCGACGCTCATCGATGCCCGGGGACCCGAGTCGAATCCGCCGGCGAACCCGGAGTCATCGGTGTCGCCCACGAGCTCACCGACCGTTCCGTCGAGCGACGCCCCGAGCGAACGGATCGCGTCGACGATGCGGTCGCGTTCCGCGCGGGCGACATCGATCTGCCGATGCGCCTCACGGTGCCGCTCGGCGAGATCCCGCAACATCTTCGTCCGGATCTCCTTCGTCTCGTCCATCATCGAGACGGCATCGTCCCGGGCTCGGTCGATCTCGGCTGCTGCGAGTCCTCGCGCGTCCTCACGGGCCCGCTCGCCCTCGGCGATGAGCGCGTCGCGCTCCACCTCGGCGGTCTCCCGGATGCCGGCCGCCACACCGTCGGCCTCGGCCGTGCGCTCGGCGAGCACCGACTCGGCGGCGGCCACGAGCTCGTCGTGCTCCGCCTGCGCCGTCGCGCGCAGTTCATCGGCGTAGCGCTCGGCGTCCTGTCGCATCGCCGACGCAGACAGCGTCGCCTCGGTGCGTTCCCGTTCGGCCTCGGAGCGGGCCGCGGCCGTCTCCTCGATCGCCGCCGAGCGCGTCTCGTCGGCGGCGGCGTCGGCCTCCTCCACGAGACGAGCTGCCTCCTGTTCCGCCCGTGAACGGATCTCCGAGGCCGCATCGCGGGCCGCGGCGATGATGCGCGCCGTCTCCTCGCCGAGCGCCGAGGTGATCCGGTCCTCGTCGATGACCTGGGCCGCATCGAGGTCCGCGGCCAACGAAACGACTCGGTCCTGGAGTCGCCGGTCACGCTCCTGCCACGCCCGGATCGCATCGGCGGCACGCCCCAGCAGTGCCGTGACCTCCACCGGTTCGTAGCCCTTGCGGGAGCGGCCGAACTCGACGGCACTCAGATCCTCGGGGGCCAGATCGGGGGGATCCGGAATGGGGTCGACCATGGCGTGATGCTACGAGCGCGCCGGTCGCGGGTGGCGGACTCAGGCCGGCGGTGGTCTCACCCCACCGGGGTGCAGGATCTCGACCGCCTCGTCGAGTGTGCGCACCGGTCGGAGCTCGAGCTCGTCCCCTGCGATCCGTTCGATCTCCTCGATCTCCGCGGGAGGCGTCGCCGCCGGGTACAGGAACGTCTGCACTCCGGCCCGTTTCACCGCTGCGACCTTCTGTGCGATGCCACCGATGGCACCGACCGACCCATCGGCCAGGATCTCGCCGGTCACCGCGACGTCCCGGCCGTCGGTCAGCGACGGCTCGACGAGTCGGTCGATCACGGCGAGCGACCAGGCGAGCCCCGCTGATGGCCCGGTGACGTCACCGGAATCGATCGAGACCGTGACGGGCGAGTCGATCACCGGGTCGACGACGTCGACCTCGACACCGAGGATCGGGCGCTGTGGATCGGTCGGCGACGCCGCGAGCGTCACCTCGACCGTCTGCTCCGGCTGACCCGCGGCCGCCGGGCGGATCACGACGGGGACGACATCACCGGGCCGACGATCGCCGAGCGCGACGCCGATGTCACTCGGCAGACGGATCGGTGCACCGTCGACGCCGACGATCACGTCACCCACGGCGATCCGACCCTCGGACGTCGACTGCGGGGACAGCCCGAGCACCCGAGCACCCGAACCCGAGAGCGCGGCCGGGTAGCCGAGGTACTCCAGCGCGACCTTCGTCGCCACGAGCTTCGACAGGTCCATCCGCTGCTGGTTGACCTGCTGACTCCCGGTGCGCCCCTCACGCCCGTAGACCTCGTCCTCAGTTCGCACCTCGATCGCGTCGTCGATCGCACCACGCAGCAGCAGCCCCAACGTCGCCTGATCGATGTAGACGGTCGTGAAGAAGACCTCGCCCGGATGCTCGAACGTCGGCGCGCCCTCGATCGACACCAGCGGCTCCGCCCCACGGACCGAGCCCGGTTGCAGCAGGTAGTAGGGCAACGGCACGAAGAGCACCGCAGCCAGGACGGCCGTGACCACGAGCATCGAACCGATCAACCACCAGCGCCGGCGTCGCCGTCGGGCGGCCAGGTCGACGACGTCCGTCGTGTCCACCGATGCCGACGATTCCGTGCCGGCAAGCGCGGGGGCCGGGCCGTCATCGACGTCGGTGCCGACGACGGCCGCAGGTTCCGCCTCACCGCCTGCGGTCGGTACGATGTGATCCGTCATGGTCGCCGTCGCTATCGGAATCGTCGTCGTGCTGGTCGCATCGATCGTCGCCGGCGTCGCCATGTTCGGACGACGGCCGGTGCCTCAGCCTGCCACCACCTCGGACGCACCGCTCGCAGCGGCTGTGGGCGCACCCAGTTCGAGCGGATCGGGAACGGTGACGCGGCAGCGCTCCCGGAATGACGCACCGAAGGTGCGCGTGACGGTGCCGACGTCCGTGAAGGTTCGCTCGGCCCTGCTGCTCGTACTGACCGCGGTCGCGATCGCCGCGTTCGTGGGCGTCGTGTTCAGCGTGATCGTCGTCGGGCTCGGACTGCTCGTCACCTGAGCCGGCCGCGAGCCGACAGGTGGTCGATCAGCGACCGAACAGACCCCGACGGGGAGCCGGTGCCTCGGGCTCGGGAGCCGGAGCGGGCTGGGCCTGAGGAGCCGGAGCCGGAGCGGGGGCCGGCTGCACCGGAGCCGGAGCAGGCTGGGCCTGAGGAGCCGGTGCCGGAGCGGGAGCCGGCTGGGGCTGCGGAGCCGGAGCAGGCGCGGGCTGGGCCTGCGGAGCAGGAGCCGGAGCCGGAGCGGGCTGGGCCTGCGGAGCGCTGAACGCCCGGGGCTCGCCGCCGGCCGGAGCTGCCTGACCGGCGGGCGCGCCGGCACCGGAGTTCAGCGCCTGGAGCTCCACCCGGTAGTAGGTCTTGATGTCGAACTTGATCTCCTCGAGCGCGAACATGCGGGCGTTCTCGATGCCCTGTTCGTTGCGGAGCTTCTCGACGAAGGCCACGGCCTCGTTGACCGAATCGAACTGGTTGTACCCGGGGCTTCCGCCGGGCGTCTGGAAAATCACCATGTGCGACACGAGGTCCTCCTACCTGATCAGATCGGGCACAGTGTAGGGGTGTCGAGGGGGTCCGGGGCCAATGTCGAGCGAACATCGACCGAACGCCGGGGAAACGTCGTGCTCGCCGGCCACCTCGGTGACGCGGAGACCGTGCTCGAGGCGCTCGATGATCCTGCGCCCGAGGTCCGGGCGGCCGCGCTCGGCGCCGCGCACCGCATCGGAATCGTCGACGGAGCGTTGCTCGTGGCCGCGCTGCGGGACGACGCCCCGCTCGTCCGCCGACGCGCCGTCCTGGTGGCGGCGACGTGCGACGTCGCGCTGAACGAACTCGGCGAGACACTCGACGACCCGGACGCCGGCGTGGTCGAGACCGCCGCCTTCGCCTGCGGCGAACGCGGTGATGCCACCGAACCCGTGGTCCGGAGGCTCCTCGAGTTGTCCGCACGGCACGATGACTCACTCGTCCGTGAGGCGGCGATCGCCGCGATCGGATCGCTCGGAGGGCTCGGAGTGATCGACCGACTCGGGTTGCACGACGATGCCGTCGCCGCGGTCCTGCGCGCCGCCACCGACCGGGCGACCGTCCGACGACGCGCCGTGATCGCCAGCGCGGCGTTCGACGACGAGCGCATCGACACGTTGGTGACGGCACTGCTCGAGGACCGCGACCTGCAGGTCCGCCAGATCGCCGAGGACCTCCTGGCCGAGGGGACCGCCGAAGGCACAGCCGAGGACCCCCTCGAGGGCGACACGTCCGATCATCCCGGGTGAGGCACCGGGTCGCGGCGCACGGTCACGACCCGGGAACGAGCACGGCCCCGCGCCGGGCGACGCGGGGCCGTGTGCGAACCGGCGACGCCGAGGCGTCGGGTTCAGGATCTCAGCGCGACGGCGTCAGCCGCCGGCTTCCTGCTGCTGGAGCTGGCTGCCGTAGTCGGTGATCTCACCCTGCGGCACCCACTTGCCACCGGTCCGGGTGACGAACTGCAGCTGCTGGTAGCCGTACGGGTCCTCGGCGCCGTTCGTCGACCACGTGATGCCGTCGAGGTTCATGCCGAACTTCACGCCGTCCTGGAACCAGGCCGTGTTCATCACCTTGGAGCGCTCGAGCTCCGGCGAGGCCTTCAGCAGCTGCGTCAGGTAGGCACCGAAGTTCCAGCCCGTCGCGACGTTCAGGTCGTTGAGGTCCTCGGGGGTGAGCCCGTACTTGGCGCCCTCGGTCTTGAACTCCTGGACGCTCGGCTGGCTGGCGCTGTCGGGATCGGACGGGTCGTAGGTGGCCCGGGTGCTGATCGTGCCCTCGGCGGCATCGCCGGCGACATCCATGAGCACCTTCGACGAGCAGGTGAGCGTCACGTACGTGAGCGGGTTCCAGCCCGAGTCCTTGACGGACTTCAACGCGTTCGGACACGGCACCGACGTGACGCCGAGCAACAGGGCGTCCGCCCCGGAGCCGGCGAGCGTCGTGACCTGGCCCTGCGGGTTGCTCTCGGCACGGGGATCGAACGTCTGCTCCGCGGCGACGGTGATGCCCGTCCCCTCGATCGCCGACTTGAACGACGTCACGTACGACTCACCGAACGAGTCGTTCTGCGAGAGGATCGCCACCTTGGCCTGCGGCTTGTTCTGCTTCAGGTAGTCCGCGAACGCCACCGACTCGAGTCCGTAGTTGGGCAGGCCGTTGATGATCCACGGATCCTTGGCGGGGTCACCGAAACCGGGGAAGCCCGACGCGACGGCCAGGTTCGGCACGCACTGGCCGGTCTCACTGAAGTACTGCTGCACCGACTTGTTGTTCTCGGTACCGACCACGCCGAGCAGCGCGAAGACGCCGTCGGTCGCCGTGAGCGTCTCGGCGTTCGCACGGGTGCGCTCCGGCAGGTACGCATCATCGAGCGAGGTCAGCTCGAGCTGCTTGCCCTGCACCCCGCCACCGGCGTTGGCGAAGTCGAAGTAGGCGTTCATGCCGACGCGCACCTTGTCGAACACCTTGAACAGACCCGACTGCGGCAGCGAGCCACCGATCTTGATCGTGGCACCGTCGGCACCGGTCGTGCCCTTGTAGTTGGTGCAGTCCGCCGGGTCGGCGAGCACCTGCTCGGCCGGCGCCGTCGTCGACGCACCGTCCCCACCGGACGTCCCGGATTCGTCTCGGCCGCCGCACGCGGCGGCGATCAACCCCACCGCGAGCACCACGGCGCCCAGGCGCCAGCCCGTCGTCATCTTCCGCATGTCATGCCTCCTGTTGTTCGAGTGAACTTGCTACACCATCTCCCCCACCGAACGCGGGGACGGTGTCACGCTCAGCGCGACACACCCGGTACGTCCGGTCGGGTTGACGTCGATGTGGCCGCGTCGTTCGACGCGCCCCCGGCGCCGCGACGCCGCAGTCGGGCCTCGATCGTTCGGTAGAGGCCGACCACGCCGCCCGGGGCGACGAGCATCACGATGATCAGCACCGCGCCGAACGCCACCTGCGAGAAGCGCTGCGAGTCGGCCGGGACCGCCTCGCGGATCGACACCACGATCGCAGCGCCCAGCAGCGGACCCACGATGCTGGCCGCGCCACCGAGCACCGCGGCGACGAGCAGCGTGATGGACAGCGCGATGGTGAACGACGTCGGCGACACCTGATTGTTGAGCACCGCGAACATCCAGCCGCCGACGGCCGCCAACGACGCCGACAGACCGAACGTCACGACCTTGTACCGATCGACTCGGACGCCGGCGACCTCGGCCGCCGTCTCGTTGTCGCGGATGGCCACCAGGCCGCGGCCGACACGGGAACGCGTGAGATTCCGGACCAGCAGGAAGGCCACCACGGCGATCACCAGGAACACGTAGAAGCGCCACTGGTCGTCGGCGAGGCCGGTCCACGCCGGCGCCCGGAACCCGGCCTGGCCGAGGAACTTCCGCTGGCCGATGCGGTCGAGCAGTTCCGAGTCGCCGTACCCGGGCCGCGGCAGCAACTGGCGGCCGACCGAACCGCCGGTGATCGTGCCGAACCGCACGACGATCTGCGGGAACAACGTGGCGAGACCCAACGTCACCAGCGCCAGGTACACGCCGGTGATCCGCAACGCGGGCAGGCCGACCGCCACACCGACGACGAAGGCGAGCGCCACGGCGACGAGCCCGGCAGCGGCGAACGGGACGCCGTAGTCCACCGTCAGGATCATCGTGGTGTAGGCGCCGAGACCCAGGAAGGCGCCGTGACCGAGCGAGATCTGGCCGTTGAACCCGGTGAGCAGCGACAACCCGAGCGCGGCGACCGCCACCCACAGGATCTCGCTCATCCGGTTGACGGTGCCGGTCGCGGCGATCTGGGGAATCACGGCCGCGACGACCAGCACCGCGACGAACAGCGCCCAGCGCACGCGCGTGTTCACGCCCGGGCCACCTTCGCCGAACCGAACAGCCCCTGCGGACGCACGAGCAGCACCGCGAGCACGAGCACGAAGCCGGGCAGCAGACGCAGGTCGGGACCGATGATCGAGACGTACCCGACGACCAGCTCCGAGACGAGCCCGATGACGAGGCCACCGATCACGGCGCCGAGCGGACTGTCGAACCCACCGAGGGTCGCCGCGGCGAACGCGTAGATCAGCGTGATCTGCATCATGTTCGTGTCGACACTCAGGTTCTGCGACGCGGTGAACGTGCCGGCGAGCGAGCCGATCGCCGCGGCCAGCCCCCATCCGATCATCAGCGTCGTCACCACCTTGATGCCGGCCAGCGCCGCCGACTCCGGATTCGACGTGACCGCTCGCAACGCGAGGCCGAGCTTGGTCCGCTGGAACAGCAGGCCGAAGCCGATGACCAGCACGGCGAGCACGCCGAGCAGGCCGAGCACCTGGACCGAGATGCCGGCGCCGAGCAGTTCGACCCGGCCGTCACCGAAGAGCCGGGGCACCTTGGCCGGGTTCGACCCCCAGATGATCCCGGCGCCGTCGTTGAGCATCAGGAACAAGCCGATGGTGACGATGACGATCGCCAGCGGATTCGCCGCCGCGCCGCCGAGTCGGACGATCAGCAGCCGGTAGAGGATCGCGCCCAACCCGAACCCGATCACCGTCGCGAGGATCGTCGCCGCCCACCAGGGCAGGCCCGAGTCGAGGAGCGCCCAGGCGATGAACGTGGTGAACATCGCCAGTTCGCCCTGCGCGAAGTTCAACAGACCGGAGGCCCGGAAGATCACGACGATCGCCAGCGCGAGGATCGCGTAGATCGCGCCGGCCTGGAGACCGTCGAACACCCGTTGCACGAAGAGCGCCACCGTCACACCCCCAGGTACGCGCGCCGGATGGCGTCATCGGCCGACAGTTCCTCGGCGCTCCCGCTCGCCACGATGCTGCCGGTCTCGAGCACGTACCCCCGCTGCGCGATCGACAACGCCAGATTCGCGTTCTGTTCCACCACCAGCACCGACATGCCCAACTCGGCGTTGATCTGCGCGATGCGTTCGAACACGTCAGCGGTGATCAGCGGCGCCAGCCCCAGCGACGGCTCGTCGAGCAGCAACAGGCGCGGTCGGCTCATGAGCGCCCGGGCGATCGCCAGCATCTGCTGCTCGCCACCGCTCATGCTGCCTGCCGTCTGGTCGCGACGTTCCCGCAGACGCGGAAACACATCGAGCCAGCGGTCCAGGTCCTCGGCCACCTCGTCGGCCGAGCGGGCGAACCCGCCGACCTGTAGGTTCTCCTCGACGGTCAGGTCGTTGAACGTGCCACGTCCCTGTGGGACGTGCGCCATCCCCATGCGGACCAGTTCCTCGGGCTTGCGGCCCGCCACCTCGACGTCGTCGAAGCACACCGAACCGTGCAGCGGGATCATTCCGGAGATCGCCCGGAGCAACGTCGTCTTGCCGGCGCCGTTCGCGCCGAGCACGACCACGATCTCGCCCTGGTCCACCCGCAGACCGAGGCCGTCGAGCACCTCGACGGGCCCGTACCCGGCGCGCACGTCGGCGAGCGTGAGCAGGCTCACGAGCCCGTCCCCAGGTAGGCCTGGATGACCTTCGGATCCTGCGCCACGGACGACGGATCGCCGTCGGCGATCTTCCGGCCGAACTCCATCACGACCACGTGCTCCGAGATCCCCATCACCATGCCCATGTGGTGTTCCACGAGCAGCACCGTGAGATCGTGGTCGTCACGGATGCGACGGATGGTGTCGCCGAGCTCGGTCACCTCACCGTGCGTCAGGCCACTCGCCGGTTCATCGAGCATCAACAGGCGCGGCCGGGCCGCCAGCGCCCGGGCCAGTTCGATGCGCTTGAGCGTGCCGTAGGGCAGGCCCGCGGCCGAATGGTCGGCCACGGCCGCCAGCCCGAGCCCGTCGAGCAGTTCGAGTGCGTCATCGCGCACCCGCCGTTCGGTCCGTCGCGCCGGGAACCCGAGGGTGCACGCGAGGAACCCACCCTCGGACCGCGCGTGCGCACCGATCATCACGTTCTCCACGACCGACAGGCCGGGCACGAGTGCCAGGTTCTGGAACGTCCGGGCGATCCCCAGACCGGCGATGGCATGCGCGGGCAGCCGCAGCAGGTCCTCACCGGCGTAACGGAGGTCACCCTCGCTCGGCTCGTACAGCCGACTGATCACGTTGAACAACGTCGTCTTGCCGGCGCCGTTCGGTCCGATCAGCGCGCAGATCTCACCGTCAGCGATCGAGAAGGACAGACCGTCGAGCGCAACCACGCCGCCGAAACGGACACCGATGCCGTCGACCTCGAGCAGTGACACTGGGGGACGCCCTCCACATCGTGTCGACACACGCCGGATGGCGGGCGAACGAGTGGCCGCATCCTACCCCCGCGCCCACGCTCGGTTCAGCGACGGCTCCCCATGAACATGTCACGGAGTTCCTCATACGACTCGATGACGCGACCGGCACCGAGCACGACCGACTCGAGCGGCTGGCGAACGAGTTGCACCGGCACCTCGGTCTCCTTCGCGAGCCGAAGGTCCAGACCCTTGAGCAGCGACCCGCCGCCGACCAGATGGATGCCACGTTCGATCAGATCCTGCGCCAGTTCCGGAGGCGCCTCGGAGACACACGCGAGCACCGAGTCGACCATCGTGTTGACCGGCTCGGCGATCGCCTCGCGCACCTCGTACGCGGAGAGGATCACGGTCTTCGGCAGACCCGACATCAGCTCACGGCCGCGCACCTCGGCGCGCATCTCGTCGGGCGTGATGTGCGCGGAGCCGATCAGGATCTTGATCTCCTCGGCCGTCTGCTCACCGATCGCGATCCCGTACTCGCGGCGGATGTAGGTGATGATCGCCGCGTCGATGTCGAACGAACCGACCCGCACCGCCCGCAGCGCCACGACGCCGCCGAGCGAGATCAGCGCGGTCTCCGAGGTCCCGCCGCCGATGTCGACGACCATGTTGGCGGCCGGCTCGTTGATCGGCAGGCCCGAGCCGATCGCTGCGGCCATCGGCTGTTCGATCAGCTGCGCCTCGACCGCGCCGGCCTTGCGGGCGGCCTCGGTGACCGCCCGCTTCTCCACGGCGGTGATGGCGGAGGGCACACAGATGACCACCCGGGGCCGGTTGAACCGGTTCACCCCGACCCGCTTCAACAGGAGTCGGATCATCTCCTGGGTGACCTCGAAGTCGGTGATGGCTCCCTGACGCAACGGCCGGACCGCCACGATGTAGCTGGGTGTGCGGCCGATCATCTTCCAGGCCTCGCGGCCCATCGCGAGCACCTCGTTGGTGCGGCTGTTCAGCGCGATCACCGACGGCTCGTTCAGGACGATGCCCTCACCACGGGCGTACACCAGCGTGTTCGCCGTGCCCAGGTCGATCGCCAGGTCGCGGGCCACGTCAGGCGTCCTGACTCAGTGGGCCGTCGGGCTCGACGTCCGCTTCCACGGTCTCCGGCGCTGCAACCTCAGGAGCCGCCGCCTCAGGTGCCGCGGCCTCCGCTGCCAGGACCTCCGGTGCCGAGACCTCCGGTGCTGCCAACTCAACGGCGTCCGCGCTGTCGTCCGGTACGTCGGCGACCTCGTCCCCTGCGACGTCGTCCGCAGCTGCGTCCTCGACGACCGTCCGGTCGGTCGTGTCGTCGATGACTGCCCGGTCCATCGTGTCGTCGACGACCGTCCGGTCCGTCGTGTCGTCGATGACGATGGCATGCCCCGTCGGGGGTCGGGTCGGCTCCGCCGCGCTCACCACCACGGTCGGCTCGGTGTCCTCGGGCGCGAGCGCTCGCATCTGGACGCTGAACTGGTCGATGCCGGCCGTCGGCGACGTGGCGGGCCGCGAGCGGAGCCACATGATCGTCACCGCGGTGGCCGCCACTGCGATCGGGACCAGCAGGAAGAGCAGGTTGCTCACGAGCGATGCTCCGTCGGCGTCACGCAGCCACACGCGAGGCCCCACGACTCGCCGCCGTCCCATCGCTCGAGCTTCCAGATCGGCGCCGTCGCCTTCGCGGTGTCGATGATGAATGCCGCCGCCGGGAACGCGTCATCACGATGCGGCGACGCCACCGCGACCACCACGGCGTCGTCGCCCACCCGAACCGTGCCGGTTCGGTGCACCACGGCGACCCGTTCGATCGACGGCCAGCGACGGCGGGCCTCGTCCACGATCTCCCGCAGCTTCGCCACGACGTAGCCCTCGTAGGCCTCGTAGACGAGTTCGATCACGCCCGGTCGGCCCTCGGAGTGGTCGCGGGCGGTGCCGGCGAACGCCACGACGGCACCACACGACGGTCGTCGCACCCATGACTCGATGGCGCCGGGATCGAGCGGCGCGTCGGTGACCGCGATCCAGTGATCGTCGTCGAGCAGCACGGCGACGTGCGTTTCCGGCGAATCGATCGAGTCCAGGATCACCGCCCCATCGTAGGGAAAATGCGGGCCGGACTCGTAGCCGGTCCGTGCCGCGCCCATCAACGAGCTCGCAATCGGTATCTTCGCCGTGATGCACCCGTCCGATCCCGGCGACCCCGCCGACGACGATCTGGGTCCGACATCGCCCGCAGCACCACGACAGTGGATGCACCCGAGCGAGGTCGCGATGCAGGCGCGAGACCAACATGATCGGGCCCGGCCGCGGCGCCGGGCGGCGGTCGGGTTCGTGCTGCTCGGCGGCGCGATCGTCGCCGTCGGCGTCGTCCTCGGTTGGGGCTGGGTCTCCACGGGCGGGCCGACTGAGCAGATCGCCAGTCGACCGGACGGCCTCGTCGCCCTCACCCTCGTGAGCGCACAGGGCACGTCCTCCGGATCGGGTGTGGTCGTGGGCGATGAGTCGCACGTCGCCGTGCGCGCCTCCGCGCTGGAGCCGGACACCCAGGTCTGGGTGACGCCGGTCGGCAGCGAACCGCAGCTCGCAGCCCTCGTGGGTCGCGACGACGCGATGGACGTCGCGGTGCTCGTCGTCCGGATCCCCGTCGGTCGGCCCGGCGAGCTCGCCGCCGAACCCACCGTCGGCGAGGAGCTCGTGGTCGCCCAGGCCCGCGGCGCCGAACAGCCGCCGACGCAGTGGATGGCCGACGTGCGGGCGACCGACGTGGGCAGCGCACAGCGCGGCGCTGAGTCCGGCGACATGTTCCTGACCGAGGGGCACCGTTCGCTGCCGGGCGCGTCCGCAGGCGCGGCGCTGGCGAGTACGACCGCAGCGGCACCGGCACGCACACTCGTCGACGGCGTCGTGTTCGACCGCCGGGGCCGGTTCGCCGGCCTGGTGGTGTCACAGCGGACGGCGACCGGCGAACTCCTCGTGGTGCCGTCGAGATCCGTCGCCGACACCGTCACCAGAACGGCACGTGCCTCGGCACCCACCGCGGCGACCGTCACGTCGACGCCGACCCAGCCCGGCGGCTGAACCCGGCAGTCGAGACCGGGCGACCGCAGGCCGAGGGCCATCCGTGTCCGGCGGGACCTAGCATGCCGATGTGAGCGACGACGATCAGGACGGCGGCCTCGGCGGCGACGGATCCGGTGACGGCCCGTTCGGCCCCGGCGGATTCGGCGCCGGCGGATTCGGCGACATCGGCTTCTTCCTCCAGGACCTCTCCCGCATGCTCGCCGGCGGTGGCGGCGGCAGCTGGGACGCGGCGGCACAACTCGCCGGGTCGATCGCATCGCAGGGGGCACCCGAGTCGAACGTCGACCCCGTCGAGCGCATGGCGATCGAACAGCTCGCTCGCGTCGCCGAACTGCAGGTGCAGGAGGTCACGGGACGTCCGCTCGACGAGCCGGTTCGATTCGAGCCGTTGAACCGCACGCAATGGGCCCGGCGATTCCTCGAGGACGAGAAGGACCTGCTCGAGTCGATCGCGGGATCCATCGGCCAGGCCCTGCAGGCGCAGCTCGGCGACCTCGACGCCGACGGGTTCGGTGGCATGCCACCGGGCATGCCCGGCATGCCACCCGAGGCACTGATCCGTCAGGTCGTCGGGATGATGGGTCCGATGCTGCTCGGCATGATGGCGGGCAGCACGGCGGGGCACCTCGCGGCGCGGGCGCTCGGGCACTACGAGCTGCCGCTCCCGCGGCCCACCGGCCAGCCGATCACCATGGTGCTCAGCAACGTCGACGCCTTCGCCGACAGCTGGAGCCTGCCGCGCGACTCGGTCCGCCTCTGGGTGTGCCTCTCCGACGTGGTCCACCAACAGGTGCTGTCGATGCCGCACGTGCGGGCTCGACTCGACGATCTGCTCCGCCAGTACGCGTCGGGCTTCGAACACGATCCCGCCGATCTGGAACGGCGAATGCGGGAGCTCGGCATCGACGAGCTCATCGGGACGGGCGAACCGGACCTCAACGCGATCCAGCGCCTCGCCGGCGACCCCGACGTGCTGCTCGGTGCGATGCAGTCCGACACGCAACGTTGGCTGGTCCCGCAGATCGAGGCGGTCGTCGCCGCCATCGAGGGCTACGTCGATCACGTGCTCGACACCATCGGCGGCCGACTGCTGCCCGACTACCAACGCGTCACCGAGGCGCTGCGGCGGCGGCGCGTCGAGTTCGGCCCCGAGTCGCGCTTCGTGGAGCGGCTCTTCGGTCTCGAGCTGACCCAGGCCACCTTCGACCGAGGCTCCGCATTCGTGAGCGGCATCGTCGATCGGGCCGGCGCCGAGGTCGTCGACGCGCTCTGGGCCGACGCCGAGTCGCTGCCGACCCCGGCCGAGCTCGAGGCCCCCGGTCTCTGGCTGGCCCGGATCGGAGTCGACGTCGGCGATGCGTCACTCACAGGTGGCGCCCTCGACGGTGACGGTCTGGACGACCTCGACTTCGAGATCCCGGACTACCTGCCCGACGACTTCGGCGATTCGAACTGACCCGTGGCGCCCGTGTGCGGCGCCGACGACATCAGTCCCGGTCGACGCGACCGTCCACCGGGCCGTCGGGTTCCCCGACCGTCGCATCACCGGTTGGGTCGTCCCGGCGTTCACGCACCGTCTGGACGACATTCGCGCTGATCTGGCGGACCGTCGGGAGCCGGGGTGGCTGCACTCCGCTGCGCAGAGCCCGCAGGGCGGCCAGGTAGAGCGCGCCGGCGGCGGTGGCGGCGAGCGCCACGAGCGCGGAGCCGAACCGGGTCGGCATCGGGACGACGACCGGGATGAACGCGCCGAGCACCCAGGCCACCTGGAACCGGGACTCGAATCGGGCGAACGAGCGACCCCGGTTCGCGCCCGGTGCATCTCGCTGCACCACCGCATCGAACGCCTGCTTGCCCGATGACGCCGCGATCGCCACGAGCAGCGCCAGCATCGCCTGACCGACCAGACCGCCGAGCAGGAATCCGACGGCACCGGCGAGCATCGCGAGCGCCACCGCACCGGCGAGCAGGTACTCCTCCTGGAACCGGCGGCGGATCAGCGGCGAGAGTGCCGCACCGAGCAGTCCACCCGTCACGCTCATGGCGATGATCACACCGAAGTGCCATGGCGGTGGTCCGATCGGGGCGAACACCGCACCCGGATCGAGGGTCTCGTTGGCGAAGCGGTTGCCCGCAGCCCGACCGAGCGCCGTGCCGAGCGGCGGCGGACCCGTGTCGCCGCGCAGTGCGAAGGCCAGCAGGAACGTCACGAACCCGACGATCGCCCGCAGCGTGCCCATGGCCGACGATGCGGTGAGCACGCCGGCACTGCGCAGTTCGGCCTTCTCCTCGGGGTCGGCGGGCTCGGCGGCGACGGTGGTCCGGGGCACGTAGAGCGCGGCCACCACGGCGGCGCTGAACGCCACGGCGGCCAGTGCCATGACGTGACCGGCGCCGATCAGCAGCATCGCTGCGCCCGGAATGCCCGCGGCGAACCCCGCCAGACCCGACAGCAACTGCAGTTTCGAGTTGGCCTCGACCAGTTCGCCGTCGCTGTGCACGACCGTGGGCACGAGCGCGGCCTTCGCCACCTGGTAGGTCTTGGCGAGGACCAGCATCACGAACGCCTCGGGGAACAACAGGAGGCTGTTGTTGGCAACCGCCGACACCATGAGCACGGCGAGCACCGCACGGCCCGCCGCCGACGCCACGAGAATCATCTGGTGCCCGCCCTTGGCGCGGTCCATCGCCGGACCGATCAGCGGGCCGACGAGCGCGAACGGCGCCATCGTGAACACCAGGTAGAGCGCGATCCGCCACCGGGCCCCGGACGGGTCGACGTCGAAGAACAGGGACCCGGCGAGCGCCATGGCCACGAGCGCGTCACCCGCCACCGACAGCACGTGGGTGATGGCGAGCCGCCCGAACGGCGTGCTCACGACGATCGCCAGTCCGTCGTCACCCGCCGGCGTCGGCCGGTGGCGCCGGACCACTCGTTCGGGATCCGGCGGTCGGTCGTCGGGCGACCCGGACTGCCGGAACTGATCGCTCACGGCGTCATGCTACGGGCGGCGTCCGACACGGGCGGCCGCGACGGCGAGGTCGCCTCCGGTCGGCTCGGATCCGACGGCTCAGGACCGGATGGCGACGAACTTGTAGCCGAGCCCACGGATCGTCACGATCCGGGCTGGCCGGGACGGATCGTCCTCGACCTTGGAGCGCAGCCGCTTGATGTGCACGTCGAGCGTCTTGGTGTCGCCGACGTAGTCGCTGCCCCACACCCGGTCGATCAGCGTGGCCCGGGGCAGCACACGGCCGGCGTTCTCCATGAGGAGCGACAGCAGTTCGAACTCCTTGAGCGGCAGGCTCACGAGCTCGCCGTGCACCCGGACCTCGTGGCTGTCGCTGTCGAGCTCGATGCCGTCGTGGCGCAGCACGTCGGTCGGCTCGACGGGCGACTCGCCCGATCTCGGTTGACGTCGGAGCACCGCTCGCATGCGGGCCACCAGCTCGCGTAGTCGGTACGGCTTCGTGACGTAGTCGTCGGCGCCGACCTCCAGACCCACGACCGTGTCGATCTCGGCGGTCTTCGCGGTGACCATGATGATCGGCACGTCGCTGCGCTGACGGAGCTCTCGGCACACGTCGAGTCCGGAGACCGTCGGCAACATGACGTCGAGCAGCACCAGATCGGGACGCACGACGTCGAACAGATCGAGCGCCTCCGCGCCGTCGCGTGCGACCTCGATCTCGAACCCTTCGCGTCGCAGTCCGACGGTGAGCGCCTCGATGAACGCCTCCTCGTCCTCGACCACCAGCACGGTCGGTGTCGACACGCTCATCGTGACTCCATCTCGAGTGACTCGATCATCAGGTCCTCATCGTCCAGCCCCGGTCCCGTTCCCGAGAGCACAGAGCTGCCGGCCGGCACGACGGCGCCGTCGGCGCGGGGCAGGATCAGCGTGAACGTCGTTCCCACGCCCTCGGTGGAGTCCACCAGCACGTCGCCCCCGTGGTTGCTCGCCACGTGCCGCACGATCGCCAGACCGAGTCCGGTGCCACCCGTGTCGCGGCTGCGAGCACGGTCGACCCGGTAGAAGCGCTCGAAGATGCGATCCAGATCTCGGCGCGGCACGCCGATCCCCTGGTCGCTGATGTACATCCGGACGACACCGTCGCCGGGATCGTCGATCGCCTCGATCCGCACCTCGGAGCCGGCCGTCGAGTACTTGACGGCGTTGTCGAGCAGGTTGAACAACGCCGAGACCAGTTGGCGCTGGTCGCCGTCCACCGCCACCGTTGCCGGGACGTCGACCCGGACATCGATCCCGGCCTGTTCGGCAGCCGAGGCGATCCGTCCCACGGCCTCGGACACCGCGGCGGTGACCGGCACGTTCCCGAACTCGGTGTCGTCACCGAACTCGATCCGCGAGAGCTCCAGCAGATCGTCGACGGTGCTGCTGACCCGCTCCGCCTCGACGATCATGCGGCTGGCGAGGCGTTCGACGACGTCCCGGTCGGGCTCATCGCGGAGCGTCTCGGCGAGCAGGCCGAGCGCGCCGATCGGAGTCTTCAGTTCGTGCGAGATATTGGCCACGAAGTCGCGCCGCACCGTCTCCGTGCGGCGCTGCAGCGACCGGTCCTCCACCACGGCGAGCGCGCCGTCGCCACCACCGGCACCGATCGGCGAGGCGCTCACGACGAAGGCCTCGGCCGGCGGACCGAACAACTCGACGACCCGTCGCACGTGACGACCGGCGAGGGCATCGACGAGCAGTTCCTCGACCGCGGCAGCGACGAGCACGTGCCCGTCGCGGGCCTCGGCGAGCGACACCGCCGCCTGGTTCCGGAACAGTTCCTGACCGTCGACGTCCCAGATGACGACACCGTGCTCGAGTCGGTCGACCGCCTGACGCAGCCGTGTGGCGAGCGCGTCATCGGAGTGATCGTCCGCGTCCGGCGACGCCCGCTCGACCACGGCGGCGGCCGGTTCGACCGCAACCGTTCGCGATGCGGCCACACGAGCGACTTCGGCCTCGCGACGTTCGAGCCGCGCCGTCGCATCGCGCGCGTCGCGACGGGCGCGCAGTGCGGCCATCACGGCGACTCCCGCACACACGATCGCCACGACGGCGACGACCCAGCCGATCACGGCGTGCCGCCGGCGTCGCCGCCGGGAGGAGTGTCGTCCTCGAGCGCCTCGATCTCGGCG
>CAJBIS010000052.1 GCA_903953195.1 uncultured Actinomycetes bacterium | reverse complement strand
TCGCCCGTGGTGCCCGCCCACAGCTCGGCGGTGATGGCGCACTGCGGTCGTGATCTGCGCAAGGATGCCCCCGTGTCCGACGCCGCCGCTCCTGCTGCTGATTCCACGGGCGCCGGCGCCACGGCCCCGGCGAGAGCAGCGCTCGTCCTCGGCACACTGATCCTCGTCGAGACCGTGGCCAACGTGAACCTGGCGGTGGCGAACGTCGCGCTCCCCGAGATCGGCCTGGCGTTCAGCGCGAGCCAGCTCTCGATCAACCTGGTCGCGGTCGGGTACTCCCTCGGTCTGGCCGCATCGGTGCTGTATCTCGGCGCGATCGGCGACCGGTACGGCCGCAAACGCCTGCTCGTGATCGGGATGGCGCTGGCGATTCCCGCGTCGATGATCGCGGCCTGGGCACCGAGCATCGAGGTGCTGATCGCTGCTCGCATCATCGGTGGACTCTCTGCGGGCATGGCATATCCGACGACGCTGGCGCTGATCACCGCGCTGTGGTCGGGTCCGGCACGCACGCGATCGATCGCACTCTGGTCGGCGCTCGGCGGCGCGGGATCGGCGCTCGGCCCGCTCGTTGCCGGGTTGCTGCTGGGTGCGTTCTGGTGGGGCTCGGCGTTCCTCTTCACGGTGCCGCTCGCCGTCGTCGCGCTGGTCCTCGCGCTGCGGCTGATCCCGGCCCATGTGGGGGAGAGCGACGAGCAGGTCGACCATCTGGGTGGCGTGCTGTCGGTGCTGTTCATCAGCGCGCTCGTCGGCGCCATCACGTTCGCCCCGGTCGCGGACTTCGGCACGCTCGCGCTCATCCTCGGCGTGACGTCCGCGGTCGCGGTGGTGCTGTTCCTGATGCGAGAGCGGCGCGCCGACAACCCGCTCTACGACCTTCATCTCGCAGCACGGCCGACGTTCTGGGTGGCGGCGATCGCCGGCATCGTCGTCTTCGGCTCGTTGATGGGCGGTGTGTTCATTGCGCAGCAGTACCTGCAGAACGTCGAGGGGTACAGCCCGCTCCAGTCGGGCGCGGCGATCCTGCCGGCGGCGGCGATGATGGTGGTGGCCGCACCTCGTTCGGCGAAACTCATCGAGCGCATCGGTTCGCGCCTGACGCTGCTCGCCGGGTACGCGTGCTGTCTGGCTGGGCTCCTCATCATGTTGTTCGTGTGGGGTGAGGGCACCGCCTACCTGTGGATCGCCATTGCGTTCGCGTTCATCGGCGCTGGCGTCGGGCTGGCCGGTACGCCGGCGTCGCGGTCGCTCACGGGTTCGGTTCCGGTGCAGCGGGTGGGCATGGCGTCGGGGACCGCCGACCTGCAGCGCGATCTCGGTGCGGCGATCATGCAGTCGATCATGGGGGCGCTCCTCACGGCGGGGTATGCGGCGGCGGTCGCCTCTGCGATTGCGAACGCGCCGGCCAGTGCCCAGCAGCAGATCTCGGCAGACACCGAGGCGACGTTGCAGAAGTCGTTCTCATCGGCTGCGGACGTTGCGGCGAAGTACCCCGAGTACAGCGACGCGATCCTCTCGGCGGCCAGGACGAGCTTCCTCCAGGGTCAGACCTGGGCGTTCTTCGCGGCGTCAGTCGCGGTGGTGGGCGGTGCCGCGCTGGTGTGGTTCTGCTTCCCGAACCGGGAGCAGGAGCTCGCCGACCTGGCCCGGTACGCCGTCGAGGACGGCGCGACGACCGCGTCGATCTGAGCGGTCGGGGGAAGTGGGTCGTCTCAGGCGGCCCGCATCACCGATCTGCCGCGCGCCATGGCGCGCACGACCGTCGCTGCGATCAGGAGCAGCGCGCCGACGAATGGTGTCGCCGGATGGGTGGCGAGGTCACCGATGACCGGAGCGGCGTCGCCCCCGAGCGGCGACGCCACCGCCGCGTAGTCGGACACGAACCCGCACGCGAGCAGGTAGAGCCCGACGGCCTGAGCGACGCCCGCGGCGACGACCATTGCGCCGCCGCCCGTCGAGCCCACGTCGTCGCCGGCGCGTCGACGACGAGCCCACGTCGCCACACTGGTGCCGATCAGGACCGCGCCGGCGAGCGCGCTGAGGAATGCGACCGTTCCCATCGGCGAGCTCCCGCCGACGACGCCGTCGGTCTTCGTCACCTCGAACGTCGCACTGAAGAACGTGGCACCGGTGATGTCGGCACCGGACAGATCGGCATTCGTGAAGTCGGCGCCGGTGAACGAGGCGTCGACCAG
>CAJBIS010000051.1 GCA_903953195.1 uncultured Actinomycetes bacterium | reverse complement strand
GCGAACGCGTCGACCAGGCGATCGCGCTGCTCGCTGAGTCCGCCAGCTGAGGCGGTTCGTCAGCTGACTGAACCGCTGGCCGATGCGAGTGGTTCGGTACAGCCCGTCGAAGTCGTCGACGAAGACGACGTTCCGTTGGATGCCGCGGCATCCGGATCGCTGAGCGATGCGTTCGGCCCGGTGCCGGCCGGGCGCAGCCGGTCCCCGAGGCTCAGCACCTCTGCGGCGGAGGCGAGCACTGCGGCGCGACTGTCGAGTCGGTAGCGGTTTCGTCGCCGGGTCCGGTCGACGACCAGGTAACCGGCCTCCTCGAGATCGTTGATGATGCGGCTGACGGTCCGCTCGGTCACCTCGGTGCGTGCGGCGATCTCGGAGCGCAGCGCCCGGTCGTCGTCGAGGACCGCGAGCAGCACTCGTGCGTGGCTGCTGAGCAGCTGCCAGTTGGTCGGATCCGATGCCGCCTGTTCCACGTTCGCTCCGTTCGCCCTCGGCGTGTCCACGCCGTCCTAACGTCTGCACTACATTACACGAAATCAATAACGTGTATTTCGAATCGGGTGAACTGTGGACTCCATCAACCTGGCGATCGAGAATCTGACGTCGCCGCCGGTGCTGGCCTTCGTGTTGGGCGCCGTCGCCGTGCTGGTGCGCAGTGATCTCCGCCTGCCGGACCCGATCCACACGTGGCTCGCCACCTACCTGCTGCTGGCGATCGGTTTGAAGGGCGGCCACGCGCTGCGCGGCGTGGACGTCGGCGACGTGGTGTTGCCGGCGGTCGCGACGATCGCGCTCGGTGTCACGATTCCGATCGTCGTGTTCCTGGTCGCCGGGCCACTGCTCCGGGTCCGTGTGGTCGATGCCGGTTCGCTGGCGGCGCACTTCGGTTCGGTCTCGGTGGTGACGTTCACCGCGGCGATGGTGTTCGGGCCCGAGGCCGGGTTCCCGGTCGAGGGGTTCATGACGACGCTCGTCGCACTGCTCGAGGTCCCGGGCATCATCGTGGCACTCGTGCTCGTGTCGATGCGCGGGCAGGGCACCGACTGGCGGTCCGCGGTGCACGAGGTGCTCACGGGTCGCAGCGTGCTGCTGCTCGTCGGCGGCCTGATCATTGGTGTGGTCGCCAGCGATGCCTCGTACGCACGGGTGGAGCCGTTCTTCGTCGCTCTGTTCCCCGGCCTGCTGACGCTCTTCCTCCTCGACATGGGCGCCACGGCTGCCTCGAGTCTGCGTGACTCGAGGTCACTCACGCCCCGCATCGTGGCGTTCGGCGTGGTCGCTCCGATCGTCCTGGGCGTCGTGGGTGTCGCTGTGGGTGCGGCGGTCGGTCTCTCGATCGGCGGCGCCGCGGTGCTCGGAGCGATGGCAGCGAGCGCCTCGTACATCGCGGCACCGGCCGCGGTGCGGATCGCGCTGCCCGAGGCTGATCCCGGACTGTCGCTGGGCGTCGCGCTGGGTGTCACCTTCCCGTTCAATCTGGCGCTCGGTATCCCCCTCTACTTCGCTCTCGCGGAACGGATCGCCGGCTGAGCAGGCCGCCCCGCCGCAGGATTGCCGCTGATCGGGGCGGGGCGTCAGGATGGCAGGGCGTGCTGACCCTGCCGAGCGACTCCGACATCGCGGACCCGACCGCGTTCGCGGCGGTCGCCTCGCTGCGTTCCGCCCGGAACCGGCGCCGGCTGGCGGGCAAGGAATGGGGCGAACTGGCCTACCGGGTGTACACGACCTCGCTCGCAGCGCTCGTGGCGGTCGTGTTCCTGTCCGGGCTCGTCGGCGACAACCGTCTGCAGCCTGACGAGGTCGACTCGGCCGTTCGGCTGGGTCCGGCATGGATGGGGCTGCTGGTCGCACTCGTCGTGCTCATCGGCGTTCGATCGGGAAGTCGTGGCGGGCCGATCGCCATGGAGCGACCGGACGTGCAGCACCTGCTGCTCGCTCCCGTCGACCGCGGTCAGGTGCTCCGCCGTCCGTCGCTGTCGGTCCTGTTCTCCGGGATCGGGATCGCCGCGCTCGTCGGTGCCCTCGCCGGCTCGCTGCTCGACCAGCGCTTCCCGGGGCCCGCGGTGCCGTGGGTGGCATCGGGCGCGCTGTTCGCCGCCACGACCGTGGCGCTGTCGCTCGGCGCCGCGCTCCTGACCGCATCGCGACGCATCCCGCCGATCGCGTGGGTGCTCGCAGCCTGGCTGCTCGTGGCGTGGTCCGCCGCCGCGATCTTCACCGACATCCCGGCCTCGCCGACCTCGGCGCTCGGCAGCATGTTGTTCTGGCCGCAGGCGTTCACGCCGCTCGCGCTGGGCGCCGTCGTGATCGCCGTCGTGCTGGTGCTCGCCGGTCTGGCATTGATCGGCGGGCTCGTGATCGAGCTGGCGCTCCGGCGCACGGCGTTGGTCGGTCAACTCCGGTTCGCCGTGACCCAGCAGGATCTCCGAGCGGTCGTCCTGTTGCGGCGCCAGCTGGCGGCGGAGCGACCCCGGGGCCGGCCGTGGTTGCCTCGCCTCCCGCGGCCGATCGCCGATCGCGCCCCGGTGTTGGCGCGTGACCTCGCCAGTGTCGGCCGTTGGCCGGCCCGACGAGTGCTGCGCATTCTCGTCACGGGCATCGCTGCAGCACTCGCGGCGCGGGGCGTCTGGTCGGGGACGACCCCGTTGCTGTTGGTGGCGGGGCTGGCGGGCTACGTGGCGGGGCTCGATGCCCTCGAGCCGCTGGCACAGGAGATCGACCACCCGGGACTCGCCGGTTCGTTCCCCGAGGTGCGTGGCGCCACGGCGGTCCGGCACCTCGCCGAGCCGATCATCGTCGTGTCCGTCGTGGCCGCGGTCGGTGCCGCGGTGGCGGTGGGCATCGACCCGAGTGCACTGGGTCTGCGTGTCGCGGCCGTGGCGGCGGTGCCCGCAGTGTTGTGTGCGGTCGCCGGGGCCGGCATCACCGTGGTGTCGGACCAGGTGCTCGACCGGGCGGATGCCAGCCTGATGCAGCCGGAGGTGGCCGGACCCCGGCTGCTCATTCGGACCCTGTGGCCGCCGATCGTGTCGGTGCTCGGGTTCGTCCCGCTGCTCATCGGTCGCTCCGCTGCGCTCGCCGGCCGTGACCCCGTGGGGGCGATGGCGGCGGCATCGCTGCCGGTCGTGATCCTGTTCGGGTTGATCGTCGTCTGGGTCCGTTTCCGTGATGACATCCACGAGTCGATGGCCGAGGCCACAGGGAGGTCGGCGACGTGAGCCGAAAGAAGTCGAAGCAGTCGCGCCCGTCGCAGGACCAGACCGACACTGTTGAGGACGAGATGCCGGACGACGACATCGATGAGTCGAGCGAGTCGACCGAGTCCGTCGAGGACGCCGAGGGGCAGGCCGAGTCGGAACGCGCCCGGCGTCGCAGTGGCGCCGCCGAGCGGGCACCGGCCGCCCGTCGGTCGGACGCACCGCCGGCGATCACCGTCGACGGTTTGTCGAAGCAGTACGGCGAGGTCGACGCCCTCGAGCCGCTCGACCTCGAGATCCTCGCAGGGGAGTCCGTCGTCCTCGTCGGCCACAACGGCTCCGGCAAGTCGACACTGCTCGGGATGGCGGCCGGTGTGCTCGAGCCGAGTGCCGGCGAGGTGCTGATCCATGGCGCACCGGTCGACAGCATCACTGCGCGTCGTCACCGGTCGTGGCTGCCCGACACGCCGGTGCTGTACGACGACCTGAGCGTGCTTGAACACCTGGAGTACGTGGGGCGGATGCACGGCGTCGACGATCTGGACCACATCGAGGATCTGATCGAACGACTCGGCCTGCACGGTCGCGGTGACCAGCTGCCGTCCCAGTTCAGTCGGGGTCTGCGCCAGAAGACGGCGATCGCCGTGGCGTTCTGTCGTCCGTTCAGCGTGCTGCTCGTCGACGAGCCGTTCGTCGGTCTGGACGCCGAGGGCCGCCGGGCGATGCTCGACCTGCTCGACGACAGCGTCGCCGAGGGCGCCTCGGTCGTGGTGGCGACGCACGATCCCGACGTGATCGAGCGCTTCGAACGCGGCATCGTGCTCGAGAACGGCGCGCTCGTGCATGACGGCCCCGCCGCGTCGGTGCGACGGTTCCTGGCCGCCGACGACCACGGGACGGTGTGACCCGACCGTCTGAGCGGTCGTTGCCCAGCGCCTCGGGCCGGATCGACGCTCGTGGCGCCACGTATCCTGCGGGCATGGCCGTCATCGATCGTTCCCGCCTCGCCGACCTGATGCAGGGCGAGGACGAGCTGTTCCGTTCACGCAACCGCCGGTCCGCCGAACTCCACGAGGCCGCCGGGCGGTCACTGCTCGCCGGCGTGCCCATGAACTGGATGACCCGCTGGCCGGGGCCGCACCCGGTGTTCGTCGCCGAGGCCCACGGCGCGCAGTTCACGGACGTCGACGGCAACACCTACGTCGATCTGTGCCTGGGTGACACCGGCGCGATGACCGGTCACTCACCACAGGTCACCGTCGACGCGTTGGCTGCGCAGGCGCCGCACGGCATCACGACGATGCTGCCGGACGCTGCGGCCGTCGCTGTTGGTGACGAGCTGCGGGCGCGGTTCGGTCTCCCGGTCTGGCAGATCGCCATGACCGCGACCGACGCCAACCGGTTCGCGCTGCGACTGGCCCGCCACGCCACGGGGCGCCGCAAGGTGCTGGTGTTCAACTGGTGCTACCACG
>CAJBIS010000050.1 GCA_903953195.1 uncultured Actinomycetes bacterium | reverse complement strand
CGCCCCGTGCGGCGCCGCCATCCCCGCCACCAGCTCCCGTCCGCAATCGTTCAACCGAGGTACGCATCAGATGCTCGTCATTCAGCGCCCCACCGTGGAGGCCATCGACGACGAGGTGGCGAACCGCCAGCGGTTCGCCATCGGCCCGCTCGAGCCCGGCTTCGGCCACACGCTCGGCAACTCCCTCCGTCGCACGCTCCTGTCGTCGGTTCCCGGCGCCGCCATCACCGAGGTCCGCTTCGATGACGCGCTGCACGAGTTCGACACGATCACGGGTGTCACCGAGGACGTCACCGACATCATCCTCAACCTGAAGGACGTCGTCGTGACGTCGTCCGCCGACGACCCGCTGACCGTCCGTCTGGACGTCACCGGCCCGGCCGACGTGACCGCCGCCGACATCCAGGTGACCTCGGACGTCGAGATCCTCAACCCCGACCAGCACATCGCCACGCTCAACGGCAAGGCGCGTCTGGCGGTCGACCTGACCATCGATCGCGGCAAGGGCTACCTGTCGGCGGTCGGTCGGGCGACGGCCACGATCGGCGTGATCCCGATCGACGCGATCTTCTCGCCGGTCCGCCGCGTCACCTTCTCGATCGAGCCGACCCGCGTCGAGCAGTCGACCGAGTTCGACCGGCTCGTCCTCGACATCGAGACCGACGGCTCGATCTCGCCGCGTGACGCGCTGGCCTCGGCCGGGGCGACGCTGCGTGCGCTCGTCGAACTCGTCGAGAACATGAGCGAGGAGCCCCAGGGCCTCGAGCTGACCGCCGAGGTGGCGACGACGGCGTCGACGCCCGATCTGGAACTCGCCATCGAGGACCTCGACCTGTCGGAGCGCCCCCGCAACTGTCTCAAGCGGGCTCAGGTCAACACCGTGGGCGAGCTGCTGCTCAAGAGCGAGGACGACCTGCTCGCCATCACCAACTTCGGGCAGAAGTCGCTCGACGAAGTCATCGAGAAGCTCAACGACCGCGGGCTGCGGCTCCGCGGCCAGAGCTGAGTCGGACCGAACGGTCCGAGGGATCACAGGAGACGGCTCATGCCGGCAACACCGAAGCGTGGCCGCCGATTCGGCGGCAACAGCAAGCACCAGCGGCTGATGATGGCCAACCTGGTCTCGTCGCTCGTTGCGTCGCCCACGGGCATCGTGACGACCGAGGCCAAGGCGAAGGCCGTGCGTCCGATCGCCGAGAAGATCATCACCAAGGCCCGCAAGGGTGGTCTGCACAACCACCGGCAGATCCTCGCCTACCTCGGTGACGAGGAGATCACGGCCATCCTGATGGACACGGTGGGCCCGCGCTACGCGGACCGTCCGGGCGGCTACACCCGGATCCTCAAGCTCGGCCCGCGAGCGGGCGACAAGGCCCCGATGGCGAAGCTGGAGCTGGTCTGAACCGGACCGGCCCCACGCCGATGTCAGGTCACGAACCGCCCCCTGCGGGCGGTTCGTCCGCGTCCGGGCCCGTGCATCTGCGCATGACCGTCGCCTACGACGGCGCCGGGTTCCACGGGTTCGCCGAGAACGCCGGCGTGCGGACGGTCGCGGGTGACCTGCGCGTCGCGCTGCGCACGGTCACGGGTGCCCCGGTCGAGATCGCGTGCGCCGGTCGAACCGACACCGGCGTCCACGCGCACGGCCAGGTGATCAGTTGCACGCTCCCGGATGGCGCCGTGCTCCGATCCGACCGACCGGCGCTGGCGGACGAACCCGACACGGATCCGGCGGCGCTGGATCGGCTCCGGACGTCGCTGAACGCACTGCTCGCACCGTCGGTCGTCGTGCGTGAGGTCACGGTCGCCGATCCCTCGTTCGACGCCAGGTTCTCCGCCCGGGCCCGCACCTATCGGTACCACGTGTGGAACTCGCCGGTCCCCGAGGTGTTCCTGGCCCGGACGTCGTGGTGGGTGGCGGACCCGTTGGACCGGGCGGTGCTCGACGCCTCGGCCGCGGTGCTCGTGGGCGAACACGACTTCTCGACCTTCTGTCGTCGGCCCCGGGGCGCCGACGACGTGTCGCTGGTGCGTCGGGTGCTGTCGGCGGAGTGGAGCGAACCCGAACCGGAGCTGTTGCGGTTCACGATCACCGCGACGGCGTTCTGCCACCAGATGGTCCGCAGCATCGTCGGTCTGCTCGTGGCGGCGGGACGTGGCCGGCGGACGCCTGATCAGGTCCGGGAGGCCCTCGAGGCCCGGGACCGGTCGACGCTGCCGACGTTGGCGCCGCCGCAGGGGCTGACCCTGTGGCAGGTCACGTACTGACCGGTGCCACCGCCGAGGAGCCGGTTCGGGGCCTCGGCTTGCCCGGATCGTCGGGATCCACCTACGCTCTCACGTCGGTTCAGCTCCGGCTCGACCGTGATCAGCGTCCGCGATCTCAGCGGATGCGTCCCCTGACCAAGTGAGAGAGTGAACAGAGTGCGCACGTATTCGCCCAAGGCATCCGAGATCCACCGCACGTGGTACGTGGTGGACGCCGACGGCCTCACCCTCGGCCGCATGGCGACCGAGGTGGCCCGGGTGCTCCGCGGCAAGCACAAGACCATGTTCACCCCCCACCTGGACACCGGCGACCACGTGATCATCATCAACGCCGACAAGGTCGTGCTCACCTCGAACAAGGCTGAGACCAAGCGCGTGTACCGCCACAGCGGCTACCCGGGCGGCATCAAGTCGGCCACCTACGCCGAGCTGCTCGACCGCAAGCCCGAGGACGCGGTGCGTCGCACCGTGCGGGGCATGTTGCCGAAGAACCGTCTCGGTCGGCAGATGCTGCGCAAGCTCAAGGTCTACGCCGGCCCCACCCATCCCCATGCTGCCCAGCAGCCCGAGCCGCTCGAGATCGACGCGGCACGTACCCGTTCGTAACGGAGAGCAACGTCATGTCGAAGCCGCTCGTGCAGTCCACCGGTCGCCGCAAGCGCGCCGTCGCCCGCGTCCGCATCCGTCCGGGTTCCGGTGTCATCACCATCAACAAGCGATCGCTCGAGGACTACTTCCCGAACCCGACGCACCGCATGATCCTGAGTGAGCCGCTGCGTCTCACCGAGACCGGCGAGCAGTACGACATCGACGCAACGCTGCACGGCGGCGGCGTGACCGGTCAGGCCGGTGCGGTGCGTCTCGGCATCGCCCGTGGCCTGATCGAGCTCGATCCCGAGCTGCGTGCCTCGCTCAAGAAGGCCGGATTCCTCACCCGCGACGCACGCGAGAAGGAATCGAAGAAGTACGGCCTCAAGAAGGCCCGCAAGGCCCCGCAGTACTCCAAGCGCTGATCCGCACTAACGGAGCGTTCCCGTCGTGTCACGTCCAGCGGTGCGGTTCGGCACCGACGGCGTTCGTGGTGTCGCCAACCGGGACCTGACCCCGGAGATCGCCTTGGCCATCGGCCGCGCCGCCGTGGGCCTCGCGCCCGGGCGTCCGGTGCTGATCGGCTGCGACACCCGTCGATCCGGTGCGATGCTCGCCGCCGCGGTCGCCGCGGGT
>CAJBIS010000049.1 GCA_903953195.1 uncultured Actinomycetes bacterium | reverse complement strand
CGACGGGATCACGTCGGAATGATCCCGGTGCGACGCAGATGGTCGATGACCTGATCCGCCGCCTGCTCGGGGCTGATGGCCCCGCTCGCGTCCAGGTGGATCTCGGGGGCCTCGGGTTCCTCGTAGGGCGAGTCGATCCCGGTGAAGTTCGCGAGCTCGCCGCGCCGGGCCTTGGCGTACAGCCCCTTGCGGTCGCGGGCCTCGGCGACGTCGAGCCCGGAGTCGACGAACACCTCGATGAACTCGCCGTCGTCGAGCAGGTCGCGGGCCATCCGACGCTCGGCGCGGAACGGCGAGATGAAGGACGCGAGCACGATCAACCCGGCGTCGACCATCAGCCGACCGACCTCGGCGACGCGGCGGATGTTCTCGACGCGGTCGGCGTCGGTGAACCCCAGATCCTTGTTGAGCCCGTGGCGCACGTTGTCGCCGTCGAGCAGGTACGTCCGGTGCCCCTGCTCGTGGAGGCGGCGCTCGACCAGGTTCGCGATCGTCGACTTGCCCGACCCGGACAGTCCCGTGAACCACACCAGCGCCGGGCGCTGGCTGTTCAGCCGGGACCGGGCGTCCTTGTCGACCTCGACGTGCTGCCAGTGCACGTTGTCGGCGCGGCGCAGCGCGAAGTGCAGCAGGCCGGCGGCGACCGTGGCGTTGGTGAAGCGGTCGATGAGGATGAAGCCACCCATGTCGCGGTTGTCGGCGTACGGATCGAACGGGACGGGCCGATCGAGGTTGAGGTTGCAGACGCCGATCTCGTTGAGGTGCAGCGTCCGGGCGGCGAGGTGCTCGAGCGTGTTGACGTTGATCGAGTACTTGGGTTGGGCAACGGTGGCAGTGACGGTGCGGGTTCCGACCTTCATCAGGTACGGGCGACCGGGGAGCAGTTCCTCCTCGGCCATCCACACCAGGTGGCACTCGAACTGGTCGGCGACACCCGGCGGGGCCGACGCCGCGGCCAGCACGTCGCCTCGGGACACGTCGATCTCGTCGGTCAGACACAGCGTCACCGACTGTCCGGCGACGGCCTCGTCGAGGTCGCCGTCCGCGGTGACGATGCGACTCACGTTCGACTCGCGACCCGACGGCACGGCACGCACCCGGTCACCCGGTCGAACGGTCCCGCCGACGACCGGGCCCGAGAATCCTCGGAAGTCAAGGTCCGGACGATTCACCCACTGCACCGGCATGCGGAACGGACCGGCAACCGACTCGTCGTCCACGTCGACGGTCTCGAGGTAGCCGATGAGTGTCGGCCCGTCGTACCACGGCGTCCGGTCGGACGGTTCGGTGATGTTGTCGCCGCGCAGCGCGGAGATCGGGATGCAGGTGACGTCGTCGAGCCCGATGGCATCGGCGAACGCGCGGTAGTCGGCCTCGATGGCGTCGACGACCTCGCGGTCGTAGTCGACGAGATCGAGCTTGTTGATGGCGACCACGACGTGTCGGATCCCGAGCAGCGACACCAGGAAGCTGTGGCGACGCGTCTGGGTGAGTACGCCGCTGCGGGCGTCGATCAGGATCACGGCCACGTCCGCGGTCGATGCGCCGGTGACCATGTTGCGCGTGTACTGCTCGTGGCCCGGCGTGTCGGCCACGATGAACTTGCGGCGTTCGGTCGAGAAGAACCGGTAGGCCACATCGATGGTGATGCCCTGCTCCCGTTCGGCGGCCAGCCCGTCGACGAGCAGCGCGAAGTCGAGCTCGCCCCCTTGGGTACCGACCTGCTTCGAGTCCGACTCGAGCGCGGCCAGATGGTCCTCGAACACGAGCTTCGAGTCGTACAGCAACCGTCCGATCAGGGTGGACTTGCCGTCGTCGACGCTGCCGCAGGTGATGAACCGCAGCATCGACTTCCGCTCGTGCTGCGCGAGGTAGGCCTCGATGTCGGTGGCGGCCAGATCGTTCGTCGCATGGGCCATCAGAAGTAGCCCTCCTGCTTCTTGCGCTCCATCGAACCGCTGGCGTCATGGTCGATGACCCGGCCCTGGCGCTCCGAACTGGTGGTGAGCAGCATCTCCTGGATGATCTCGGGCAGCGTCGCCGCCTCCGACTCGATCGCTCCGGTGAGCGGATAGCAGCCGAGTGTGCGGAACCGGACGCTGCGCTCGACGACCTCGCCCGGCTCGACGGGCATGCGGTCGTCGTCGACCATGATCAGTGTGCCGTCGCGCTCCACGACCGGCCGCGGCGCCGCCAGGTACAGCGGCACGATCGGGACGTCCTCGAGGTGGATGTACTGCCACACGTCGAGCTCGGTCCAGTTCGACAGCGGGAACACCCGGACGCTCTCACCCGGTTGCGTGCGGGCGTTGTAGAGCCGCCACAGTTCCGGCCGTTGCGCCTTCGGGTCCCAGCGGTGATCGGCGGTACGCACCGAGAACACGCGCTCCTTGGCCCGCGACTTCTCCTCGTCCCGACGGGCGCCGCCGAACGCCAGGTCGAAACCGTGCTCGTCGAGCGCCTGCTTGAGGCCCTCGGTCTTCCACAGGTCCGTGTGCAGCGCGGAGCCGTGGTCGAACGGGTTGATGCCTCGTTCGACGCACTCCGGGTTGCGGTGCACGAGCAGTTCCATGCCGACCTCGTCGGCCATCCGGTCCCGGAACTCGTACATCGCCTGGAACTTCCACGTCGTGTCGACGTGCAGCAGCGGGAACGGCGGCACCGACGGGAAGAACGCCTTGCGGGCCAGGTGCAACATGACCGCGCTGTCCTTGCCGACGGAGTAGAGCATCACGGGACGTTCCGACTCCGACACGGCCTCGCGGAAGATCTGGATGCTCTCGGCCTCGAGGCGCTCCAGGTGCGTGAGCGCCGTCACGTTGCCGTCAACTTGTCGATCGAACGGCGCAGCCAGGCGCGCTCCCAGAAGTTCGTCGTCGACTCGAGGAGCGACACGGTGGCGTCACGGGCGACGGCCACGGCGTCGGTCTGACCGGGCACGGCGGCGAGCACCACGTCGGTGAGCTGGAGTGCCTCGACCGGTCGGCCCGCGACCAGGTGGGACCGGGCCGCCGCCACGAGCGCATCGGCGCCGGCGGCCGCCACCAGGTCGGGAGCGACCGCGAGCGGCGCCGTTCCGTAGAGCTCGGTGGTGGAGCGGTGGTGGAACCATCCGGCGTAGTTCTCCCAGATGGCCCGCACGTTCCACTTGGTCTGGCCGTAGCCCTCACCGACGTCGAGGTGCTCGGGCACCCGCACGTCACGCATGAGCGTCCACACGTCGGCGCCCGCGTTCATGCCGTCGACCGTCTGGTCGTGCACCGACTGCATGACCTCCTGCAGGACGGCGGTCTCCTCGGCGATGCGGTCCGCACCGTCGATCGGGTCGAAGTGACCGGTGATCAGACGCTCGGGTGCGAGCTCACGCACCACGTCGAGGGACCGGATGTAGGTGAGGGCGTCGCGGTACCGGTCACCGCGGATCGTGACCAGATTCGGAACGTGACCGAACAACGGGCCGAACAGGTTGCCCGAGAACAACGTCCGGCAGTCGGGCAGCCACACCACCATCGAGTCGAAGGTCTCGCCGCCCGGTGTGGCGATGAGCACCAGGTCGCGTCCCCCGATGCTCAACTCCATGCGATCCTCGACGACGACGGTGGGCTCGGGCCGCGCCTGGGGCACCGCGCCCACGCCGACCGACCGGGCGTACTCCATGGCGGCAAGGATCGCGTCCATGAACGCGAAGGCCGAGTTGCGTGACCTGAACGTCTCGAGCCGCTCGTTGTCGTCGCGCCAGATCGTGAAGTTGGCCTGCGCCACCACGTCGCTGTCGGCATCTCGGAGGACGTCGACACCGCCGACGTGGTCGTAGTGCCCCTGGGTGAGCACCACGGAGCGGGTCGGCGACGGGTCGACCGCGTCGAAGGCCCGCCGGTGCAGCGGCCCCTCGAACCCCATCCCGGTGTTGATCACGATCCGGCCGTCGTCGGTCCGGATCAGGTACGAGTTGGTCCACCCGGGTGACATCCAGATGCCGTCGCCCAGGTCGACAGCGGCAGCGTCCGTCGCCGCGGTCATGTCGGCGGCGCCGGGACGCTCGCGGTGGATTCCGGCCATCAGTGCACCTCGCGTCGGATCTGCGGGAACGCCTCGAAGTAGAAGGCGTACCGCTCGTACAGGTCGGTGGGATCGAGCCCGAAGTCGGCGCGGAGGTCGTACACGATGCGCCCATCCTTGCCGCGCGGGTTCCCGGCGACGTAGTCGGCCAGACCGCCGCGACACTCGTCGGTGACATCCAGGCCAGCTGTCGCGATGATGCGTTCGGCCATCGCCACGTCGTCCGACATGAAGGTGCCGAACTCGACGTCGACACGCCGCGCCTCGGGGATGAGGTGGGCGTCACGCACACCGGCGCGCAGCAGTCGTTCGATGCGATCGACCCAGTAGGACGCGAGCTCGTCGGCCTCGATGTCGATGCGCCGGTTCCGATCGCCGTAGGCGAGCATCGTGATCGCCGACTGCAGCACCGCGACCGGGTCGCGCAGCGTGAACGCGACAGTGGCGTCGGGGAACGCCGACATGAGGGGGCCGAGCTGCTCCAGGTGCGCCGGACACTTCAGCACCCAACGGTTCGGACCGCGCAGATGACTGAGCACCTGCAGTTCCTGACGCAGGAACGCGTAGTGCGCCTCCTGATCGAGACCCAGGTAGTGGTCTCGCCACGACGGCACCCGGGCCGACCACTCGAGCACGTAGGTGCAGAGGTCGAGGTCGAGCAGCTCGCACTCCTCCTCGATCGACGACGGCGGGCGGTCGTGCATGAGCTTCGTGAGCGGCGACACCTGCAGCGTCATCTCGTACTCGCGTTGTGCGCGCGCGAACCGTGGGTCCACGCCGTCGCGGCCCGGGCCGTCGCCGATCACCGGGATCGGCTCCTGGATCTCCCACCACGGCAGCGAGCGGAACCGACGGTCGGTGGCGAGCAGGTTGACCAGGTGGGTGGTGCCCGAACGGGGCAGCCCGACGACGATCACCGGCGGCTCGGGGTCGGCCACGAGCGCCACGGG
>CAJBIS010000048.1 GCA_903953195.1 uncultured Actinomycetes bacterium | reverse complement strand
GGCAACTCAAAGAGCTGCGTGACTCTGGTCACATGTCGGAGTCGGGCTGTGATCGCAGCAGGCGACTGGCCTCGTTCGTCTCGTCGCGCTCGACGACGCTGCGGGCCACCTCGATCAGCCGCACGTCGAGCTGGCGGGCGACGTCCCGGAGCCGCTGCATGGCGGCGTCGAAGTCGATGCCGAACCGCTCGGCGACCACGCCCTTGGCCTGCTCGACGGTGTTGCGGGCCTCGACAGCCAGGTGCAGTTGGCGAGCGACGGTCACGGCGTCGAGGAGCGGATCGGCCTGCAGGAGCGCGATCGTCGCGGCGTCGGCGAGCGCCTGGGCGACAACGAGCTGGTCGCTGCCCACCTCGGTGGTGCTGAACAGATTGAGCGCCCCGACGACCACTCCTCGGGTGGCGAGGGGAAGTGCGTAGACGGAACGGAACCCCTGGGCCCGCGTCATCTCGGCGAACCGGGGCCATCGACTCGTTCCGTCCGTTCCGGTCGTGTCGAGTGTCGTGTCGAGCGTCGTGTCGACGATCGCCTCACCCGTGCGGCAGCACTCGACACACGGCCCCTCCTCGTTCTGGAGTTGGAAGAGGTCGAGCAGGTGGACCGACGAGTTCGACGACCCGATGACCTGCAGGTCACCACCGTTGTCGACGACGAGGATGCCGCACGCGTCGACGGGCAGCAGCCGGACGCATCGTTCCGAGAGCATGGAGAACACCTCGACGGTGTCCGCGCCCTCGGTGACGGCTCGTGCCAGTTCGACGAACGTCTCGGCGAGCGGACCCGCCTCCGGGAGTTCCCTGGGTGGGTCGGTGCTGATGGTCATGTCGATTCCCCTTCCTCGAGGCTGAGCTCGCGGCGGACGATCTGGGCGGCCACGTCGAGCACGGTCGTGTCGGTGGCGAAGGCGCGCCCGCGGATCAGGCTGAGCGCGTCGACGATCGAGATCCCGAGTTGTTCGGATGTCATTCCGGCAGCGCGCTGCACGAGTCCCTGGGCGTCGAGGCCCGGCCGGAAGCTCTCGGCCGCAGCGCCCGTCGGTTGTGCGGCCTGTTCGGTGAGCAGGAGCAGCGTCGCCGCTGACGACAGCACGAGACCGTCGGCGAATTCGTCCGACGTGAGCGCGCCGGCGCGCGGCCGGAAGCTGGTGAGGATGCCGAGGCGGGCGGCGCCGACCCGCAGCGGGAACGCGTGGGCGGCGTGCACGCCGTTGGCGAGTGCGGTTTCGGCGAACGTCGGCCACCGCACCCGGGCGGTCGCGTGAGCCAGATCGTCGGCGACGACGGGGGCGTCCGCGGTGGAGGCGTCGAACGACGGGCCCTCGCCGATCAGGAACTGCTGCTCGACCAGGTCGTGGGCCAGTGGATCGGTGCTGCTGATCGTGCTGGCAGCCCCCCGGACCACCAGGGACAGTGACGAGCGGGGTGCGCCGAGCAGATCGTTGCCGACCCGGACGATCCGGTCACCGAGTCGATCGCCACGGGAGGCGTCGGCGAGCAGGTCCGAGATCCGCGTCCAGCGATCGTCGCTCACGTGTCCGCCCGGCTCGATGCGCCGGCGGCGGCACGCTCGCGGGGATCGGTCGACGTCACGGTTGGGGGCCTCTCGGAGCGGTGGCGGGCGATCGGAAGTCGCTCACCCTCCTGAGCGGAATCGTGCGGCGGGCGATGTGGATGAAGTCCACCGCCGTGTCCGGGCCGCACGCCCGGGAGTGCTGGGTCGGTGCTCCGGCCCGCGGCTCGTCGCCGCCGAGCCGGAGCACCGGACGCTCACCTGAGGGCCTTGGCCTTGAGGGCCTCGAACTCCTCGTTGGAGATCGTGCCGGAGTCGAGCAGCTGCTTCGCCCGGGCGATCTCGTCGGTTGCCGTGCCCTCGCCGGACTGTGCGGCCACGTTCCGGGCGTACTCGGCGAACTGCTTCTGCGCCTCGACCTGAGCGGCCTGCGCCCGCTTCGCCATGCCGCCGCCGCGGGCGATCAGGTAGATCAGCGCGACGAGGAACGGGAAGAGAATCAGACCGATGATCCAGGCGGCCTTGACCCAACCGCTCGTGTCGTGGTCCCGGAAGAGGTCCCCGAGGATGGTGAACAGGATCATGAAGTAGATGACCATGAAGAAGATGGCGAGCATCAACCAGAGGAGTTCCCCGAGGTTGATTGCGCCGAGCAGTGCGCCCATGTGTGACTACCTTTCACTTGAGTCGGGTCGAGCGTAGTTGCGGAAGTCGGTCCGACGGGCCACCGGTCTCGGTAGCGTGAGCCGATGACCATCTCGTCGACCCACCGGTGGACCGTGTGAACCGCCGGGCGCTCGCGGTACTGGCCGCCGCGCAGTTCCTGATGGTTCTCGACCAGGCCGTCATGAACGTGTCGATCAGTCAGCTCGTCGAGGACTTCGACACCGAGGTCACGACCATTCAGGCCGCGATCACGTTCTACGCGCTGGTGATGGCGGCGCTGATGATCACGGGCGGCAAGCTCGGTGACCTGTGGGGGCGTCGGCGTGCCTTCACGATCGGGCTGGCGGTGTACGCGGTCGGTTCCGGTCTCACGGCCGTCTCGTGGAACGTCGGCGCGCTGATTCTCGGCTGGTCGGTGATCGAGGGCGTGGGCGCCGCCTTGGTGATGCCGGCGATGGTCGCGCTGGTCGCCAGCAACTACCGGGGCAAGGAGCGCGCCGCGGCGTTCGGCGTCCTCGGCGGTGTCGCCGGTGCCGGTGTGGCCGTCGGCCCGATCCTGGGCGGGTGGGTGACGACGAACCTGACCTGGCGGTACGTGTTCGCGGGCGAGGTCGTGGTGGCCATCGTGATCCTCCTGTTCGTCCGCGTGCTCGCGGACTCCCGACCGGATGGGGAGCCGCCCGAACTCGATGTCGTCGGGTCGGTGCTGTCCGCCCTCGGGCTCGGCCTGGTGGTGTTCGGCGTGCTGCAGTCGAGTTCGTGGGGCTGGTTCCAGCCGAAGAACTCGCCGATCGAACCGTTCGGTCTGTCGCTCACGCCGTTCGTGATCGCCGGGGGCGCGGTGCTGCTCGGTTTGTTCGTGAAGTGGCAGCGCCGCCGGGAGTCGATGGGTCGCGAGCCGCTCGTGCACCTGGATCGACTGCGCATCCCGAGTCTCCGTTCCGGGCTCACCATGTTCGGCGCGCAGAACCTGATCCTCATGGGGGTGTTCTTCTCGATCCCGCTCTACCTGCAGGTGGTGCAGGGCTACGACGCGTTCGAGACCGGGCTCCGCATGCTGCCGGTGTCCGTCGCGCTCTTCGCCACCTCGGCGCTCGGTCCGGTGCTGGCGCGGCGCTGGCCACCTCGCACGATCGTGCGCGCCGGGCTCGTCGTGTTGTTGATCGCCGACCTGGGCCTGCTCTCGCTCATCGATCCGGACATCGCGACCGCACCGTTCCTGACCGCCATGGGCGTGCTCGGCGTCGGCATGGGGCTCTTGGCGTCGCAGCTGGGCAACGTCGTGCAGTCGTCGGTCGACGAGGCCGGTCGGAGCGAGGCGGGCGGAATGCAGTGGACCGCGCAGCAGTTCGGCGGGGCGCTCGGCACGGCACTCATCGGTGCAGTCGTGATCGGCGGACTCTCGACGGCGCTCGGTTCGATCGTCGCCAAGGACCCGGCGATCAGCGACGCGGTCCAGAGTCAGGTCGGGATCGCTCTCGAGAGCGGCGTGGCCTTCGTCCCGAGCGCGGACGTGGCGGTGGCGGCCACCGCGGCCGGGGTGAGCCCCGCCGAGACCGACGCGCTGGTGAACGCCTACTCCCAGGCGCAGCTCCAGGGGCTGCGGACCGGGCTCCTGCTCGCCGGACTGGTCGTGGTCGCCTCCATGTTCCTGACGACGAACCTGCCGACCGAACTCGTCGCCGTCACCGCCGAGAGCGAGCCCGAGGGTCAGCCGATCGACACCTGATCGACCGTCGGTACGAGCCGACGTGGCCGACCTGCACGTGCGTGACCCGCTGCTGGGTCCGAGGCAGTAGGTTCAGCCGATGCGTTCAGGGGGAACCACGTCCACGACCGCGCGTCGGATCGCGGGAGCGGTCCTGCTGGCGACGGCGCTGCTCGCCGGTGCGTGCACCGACAGCGGCGGCACCGCCACCAAGGAACGCCCACCGGCGACCGAGGCGACGTTCCGTTCCTTCGGGAGCATCAACCAGGCCAGCGTCGTGGATGCGCCGCCGGACACCGAGGTGGTGCTCGTCGACGCGCAGGGCACGGACGTGGCGACCGGCACCACCGACCGACTCGGATCGTTCGTCTTCCGCAGCGTGCAGCCGGGGGCGGACTACGTCGTCGAGCAGCGGGGGAGCGGTGACCCGGCACGGTCGGCGGCGTTCTCGGTGCTCGCCGAGACCGACACGCCGCCGCAGACGCTCTACGACGGCCAGCAGATGCAGCCGGGTCTCAACTACATCCGCATGCGCGACGGCGTCACCCTCGCCGCAACACTGCGCCTGCCGCCGGGCGCGAAGGTCGAGGACGGTCCGTTCCCGACCCTCATCGAGTACTCCGGCTACGAGGTCGCCGGCCCCGGTGATCTGGTGCAGTCGATCGTGGCGAGGATCACGGACCCGAACGCGCCCGAGGACCCGCTCGCGCCGTCGTCGTCGACCATCGTCGGCTCACTCATCAGCCCGCTGCTCGGCTTCGCGGTCGTCAGCGTCCAGATCCGTGGCTCCGGTTGCTCCGGCGGCGACTTCGACCTCTTCGGGTTGCCGTCCATCTACGACGGCTACGACGCAGTCGAGACGGTCGCCGCACAGCCGTGGGTCAAGGGCGGCAAGGTCGGCATGGTCGGCATCTCGTACTCGGGCTACAGCCAGCTGTTCGTCGGAGGGACCCGTCCGCCGCACCTGGCCGCGCTCGCTCCCATGTCAGTGCTCGGCGACATGTACGACGGCATCGGATTCCCCGGCGGCATCTTCAACAACGGGTTCGCCAAGGGCTGGCTCACCGAACGGCAGAACGACGCCCGGCCGGCGCTCGAGGGCGGTCAGAAGTGGGCGAAGGTGCTGATCGAGCGTGGCGACACGACCTGTGCCGACAACCAGAAGCTCCGGCTGCAGACCATCGACGCGCTGAAGCTGCTCGACGCCAACGGGTTCCGGATCCCCGAGCTCTACGACCGCCGGACCCCCGCCGACTGGGCGGCGAAGATCGACGTGCCGGTGTTCCTGGTCGGCGCCATGCAGGACGACCAGTTGGGCAGCCACTGGGTGAACGTGATCGAGCAGCTCGACGACAACCCCGACGTGTGGGTGACCATGTACAACGGCAACCACAACGACGCGCTGGCTCCCGAGATCCTGCCGCGTTGGGTCGAGTTCCTCGACCTGTTCGTCGGCGACGAGATCCCCGAGATCCCGCCGCTGGTGCTGAGCCTGTCGGGCGAGCTCTACGGCCAGATCGGTTCCGCAGCGTCCCCGCCGCTCGAACAGACCCGGTTCGCCGGAACCACGGACGTCGCTGCGGCGAAGGCGACGTTCGAACAGGACCCGCGCATCCGGATCCTCATGGAGGTCGGGGCCGGTCCACTGGGGCCGCGCTCACTGCAGTCGACCGCAGAGCTCACCTTCGACCAGTGGCCGCCGGCGAACACGCAGGCCACTCGGTGGACACTCTCCGAGAACGGCCGGCTCGTGTCGGACAGCGCTGACGCCGCCGCCGGACGCGACGAGTACCTGGCCGACCCTGCGGCGCGGCCGGCGGTCAGCGCCGCGGACGGCAGCGTCGCGTACTCGGCCGACAAGCCCTACGACTGGCAGCCGGTCGCCGACGGTCGTGGACTCGGTTACGTGACGGACGAACTCGACGAGGATCTGATGATCGCCGGGCCGGGCAGCCTCGACCTCCGGGTGGCGTCCAGCGGGGACGACACGGATCTCCAGGTGACCCTGAGTGAGGTCCGCCCCGACGGGCAGGAGACCTACCTGACGTCGGGCTGGCTCCGGGCGTCGCAGCGCAAGCTCGACGAGCAGCGCAGCACCGAGACCTATCCGGTCCAGACCCACCGGCAGGAGGACGAGGCCCGCCTCACTCCGGGTGAGTTCGTCGACGTCCGCGTGCCCATCAACCCGGCGGCCGCATGGATCCGTGCCGGTTCACGTCTGCGGGTGACGGTCCTGGCGCCGGGTGGCGAGGTGCCGCTCTGGAAGTTCCGCACCATCGAGAACGGCACGACGACCGTGACTGTGGAGCGCGGTGGCGACGTGCCGTCGGCGTTGGTGCTGCCGACGGTTCCGGCCACGCCGGCGCCGACGCCGCTCCCGG
>CAJBIS010000047.1 GCA_903953195.1 uncultured Actinomycetes bacterium | reverse complement strand
CGCGCTGCTCGGCGCGTCGTTCGTCGCACTGGCACGACCGGAGCGTCGCGCCCCTGCGTCCGATGTGCCGACGCTCGTGTCGGTCGCGGTCCCGGTCACGCTCGCCGTGTTCGTGATGCTGCCGTACATCACGCCGCGCCCGCACGTGGCGGGCTTCCTGCTGCTCGCCGCGGTCGTGATCGTCTGGCGCGATGACCGGTCGCCGTGGTGGATGGTGCCGCTGTTCGCCACGTGGGTGAACGTGCACGGCACCTGGCTCTACGGGCTGGCGATCCTGGTGCTCTTCAGTGCGTGCGCGTCCATCGAGCAGCGGTCGTGGCGTCGGTGGTTCCCGGTGGCCACGGCGTTCCTCGGGGTCGCGGTGGGGGGCATCTGGTACCCGGAACGGTTCCGCCTCGTTGGCCTGCCGTTCGAACAGTTCGGTGATGATCGGGCGCGTGAGGCCATCGCCTCGTACAAGGAGTGGCAGCCCGCCGGGTTCGGCCATCCGCTCACCTGGATCGTGCTCGGTCTGGGCGCCGCCGCGTTGCTGGCGATGGTGCGCCAGCGCCGCTGGCCGAGCGCCGTCGCGGTCGTGATGCTCGTCGGGCTGGGGCTGAGCGCCGGCCGCCTGCTGCCCATCGCCACGATCTCGCTGCTGCCCTGGGCGGGGCAGACCTTCCGCACGCTCGGCGGCCCCGGGCTGACCGCTCGTCGCCCGGCGTTGGTCGGCCGGGTCGCTGGGGTCGCGATGGTCGTGATCGCCGGAGTGCTGGCGGTGCGCGGCCCCGCCTACGACCTGAACCGGTATCCCGTGGATGCCGTCGACTGGCTCGAGGCCCGTGGCCTGGTGGCGTCGGACGGGGTGCGCGTCGTCGCACCCGACGACGTCGGCAACTATCTGGACTGGCGGTACGGCACCCGCGCCAACGCCTTCGTCGACGATCGTCCCTCGGTCGACGCGCTCCTGGACTACCGGTCGTTGAGCAAGCTCCGCGACGACTGGCCGCAGGTGCTCGACCGGGTCGACCCCGACGTCGTGGTCTGGCCGACCGTCAAGCCGCTGACGGCCGAGCTCGACGAGCGGGCCGGGTGGACCCGGGCGGCGACCATCGGTGACGTGGCGGTGTTCTGCCGCGACCGGATCGCGGCGCGCTGTACCTGAGCGGCGCTCAGCGCAGTCGCGCCCGGGTGGCGTGGCGTTCGAGCGCCAGCGCGACGAGCTCGTCGAGCAGTTCGCCGTAGGGGAGTCCGCTGGCCGCCCACAGCATCGGGTACATCGAGATCGGGGTGAAGCCGGGGAGTGTGTTGACCTCGTTGACGAGCAGGCCGCGGCCCTCGGCGAGGAACAGATCCACCCGGGCCAGCCCCTCGGCTCGCAGTGTGGTGAACGTTCGCAGTGCCAGGTCGCGGGCGTCCCGGCTGAGCTCGTCGGACAGATCGGCCGGGATGACCGTGCGTGCGGCACCGTCGGTGTACTTGTCGTCGAAGTCGTAGAACTCGGCGGCGGGCACGATCTCGCCGACGACCGACACGCGGGGCCGGCTCGTCGACCCGAGTACGGCGGTCTCGAGTTCGCGCACACTGAGCGCCTCCTCGATGACGAGCAGGTCGTCGAAGCGGAGTGCCACGTCGACGGCCGCGGCGAGCTCGTCGAGGCCGGTGGCGCGGGTGATGCCGATCGACGATCCCATGTTGGCGGGCTTCACGAACACGGTCTCACCGAGTTCGCCGAGGATGTCGGCCAAGGCGTCGGATGTCCCGGACTCATCGCGGTGCAGCGACCGCCACCGGGCCTGTGGGATGCCGGCGGCGTCGAGCACGGTCTTCGCCATCACCTTGTCCATGCACACCGCTGATCCGAGCACGCCGGATCCGACGAACGGCACGTCGAGCAGCTCGAGCAGCCCCTGCACCGTGCCGTCCTCGCCATGGGGGCCGTGCAGCACCGGGAACACGACGGTGGGTGCGTCTGTGGACTCCGCGTCGAGGACCGCCTGCTCGCAGGTCGTCACCGGTCCGTCGATGCTCAGGGCATCGGGAAACCCCGAGGCCGGTCCACCGAGGAGCGCCGCGGCGGACTCGGCGCGGTGCCAGCGGCCGTCACGATCGATGCCGATCGGCTCGATCTCGTACCGGTCGACGTCGAGCGCCCGCACGATGTTGCTGGCGGAGATGCAGCTGATGTCGTGCTCGGCCGACTGGCCGCCGAACAGCACCACGAGCCGGACCCGCTCGGGAAGTGCGGCGGCGTGTCGGATGTCGCTGGACCGTCCGGTGTCACTCACGGCCGGAGTCTCCCATGCAGGCGCGCGGCGTGTGAGAATCCCGCCATGCGATTCAGGGTGACCGAGCTGGCCGATGCACTCGGTGGTCAGGTGATCGGGCCGGACATCACGGTTGATGGTCTGGCCATCGACTCGCGGCTCCTGCGGCCCGGAGCGTTGTTCGCCGCCGTGCGCGGTGAGCGGGACGGCCACGACTTCGTCGAGGCGGCCGGTCGCTCGGGAGCTGCAGCGGTACTCGTCGAACGGATGGACCCCGAGGCGGTCGGATCGATGTCGGCCGTGCAGGTGGCCTCGGTCGACGACGCACTCGGCGCGCTGGCCCGGCTCGCACGGTCCCGCCTGCCGGACCGGGTCGTCGGCATCACGGGCTCGGTGGGCAAGACGACGACCAAGGACCTGCTCGCGTCGGTGCTGGCGCAGCGGTTCCGTACCGCGGCCTCCGAGAAGTCGTTCAACAACGAACTCGGCGTGCCGCTGACCCTGGCGAACGCGCCCGATGACACCGAGGCGGCGGTGATCGAGATGGGTGCCCGGGGCCATGGCCACATCTCGCTGCTGTGCGAGCTCGCTCGACCCACCGTCGGCGTCGTCACACTCGTCGCCGCCGTCCACTCGGAGTTCATGGGTGGCCTGGACCGGATCATGGAGGCCAAGCGCGAGCTGATCGAGTCGCTGCCGTCGTCCGGCGTCGCCGTGCTGAACGCCGATGACCCTCGTGTGGCGGCGATGGCGTCGTCCACCTCGGCTCGTGTGCTGTCGTTCGGGAGCGGTGGAGATGTGCGAGCGGAGCAGGTCCGACTCGACGACGACCTGCACCCGTCATTCGAACTCGTCGTAGCCGGCGAACGCCTCGAGGTGCGCCTTGGCGTCCGCGGCGAGCACAACGTGACCAATGCGCTCGCCGCCGCCGCTGCCGCTGTGGCGCTCGGGGTGCCGCTCGACGCGATCGCCGCCGGGTTGGCGGCGCCGGTGCTGTCGCCGTGGCGGATGGAACTGCACCGGGCGCCGTCGGGAGCCGTCGTGCTGAACGACGCCTACAACGCGAATCCCACCTCGATGGCCGCGGCGCTGCGGTCGCTGGCAGCGCTCGACGGCGAACGCCGGGTCGCCGTGGTGGGCTACATGGCGGAACTGGGTTCGGATGAACGCTCGGAGCACGAGCAGGTCGCGAGACTGGCCGCGTCGCTCGGGGTCGACGTCATTGCCGTGGGCACCGACCTGTACGGGGTCGATCCGGTCCCCGATGTCGATGCGGCGCTCGCGGCGCTCGGCCCGATCGGTGCCGGTGACGTCGTGTTGGTGAAGGCCAGCCGGATGGCCGGTCTGGAGCGGGTGGCCGCAGCGCTCGTCGAGGCCTAGGCGGTCGCGTCAGGCCCGGGCGCCGGCGGGCTCTCGGAGCACAGCGGCCAGCGCGAGGGCCACCGCGGCGCCGGCGAGCAGGACCGGGTTGATGCCAACGGCGTCGATCGCCGGCCCGGCGATCAGGCCGCCGAGCGGGACCAGGCCGGCCCAGCCCATCATCCACAGCCCCATGACGCGGCCGCGGACGTGATCGTCGACCTGGAGCTGGAGGATGGTGCTGAGCGCGGTCACCAGCGCGAAGTAGGTGGCCCCGGCGATGAACACGCCGATGAACGCTGCGGGCAGTTCGGTCGCCAGCGTGAACACGGTCAGGCCGACGGCGAACGCCACGAGTGCGACCCGGGTGGTGGCCCATCGGTTGACGCCGACCAGCCACGATCCCATGGCGATCGCGCCGAGTGCCGCGCCGATCGCGAACGTCGCGAACAACAGCGTGTAGGTGAACTCGCTGACGTCCAGGTGGCGCTCGACGATCAGGGGCATCTGGTAGATGAACACCAGCGAGCACAGCGAGAACGTCGAGATGGTGAGCAGCACGCGCTTGAGCACGGGGTCGTGCGCTGCGATCCGGAAGCCCTCCCGGAGCTGCTCCCACGGCGACTGCCCGTGGTGGCCCTTCGGCGAGAAGTCGACGTCGACGGTGGCGATCGCCCACACCGCGACCAGGTAGGACGCCGCGTTGATCGTGAACACCAGCGGCACACCGCCGAGTTGGGCGATGGCTCCACCGAGGATCGGCCCCACGACTCGGCTGATGTTCATCGCCGCCGAGTTGAGTGCGACCGCGCCCTGCAGGTCACGCCGGCCCACGAGCGTCGGCAGCATGGCGCTCAGCGCGGGTGTGTAGATGGATGCACAGATGCCGATCCCGGCGACGATGAGGACGATGAGCGCCTTGCTGGGGGTCTCGTCGAGCGCGATCGCGGCGAGCGCCAGGCTGAGCGCGACCTGGATGGCGGCCGCGCCGATCAGCACCCGTCGGCGGTCGAAGCGGTCGGCGATCGCGCCGCCGATCGGGGACACGACGAGCATCGGGCCGAGCTGGGCGAACGTGACGACGCCGATGAACCACGCCTCGCCGGTGAGCTGGAACGCCAGGATCCCCAGCACGATGTTCTGCATCCACGTGCCGACGTTCGAGGCCAGCTGGCCGATCCAGATCCTGCGGAACGGCTGATGGTGGAGCGCGGCCGTGATGGAACCGGGGCGCTCGTGGCCGCCCGGTTCCGCTTCGGGTGTCGAATCATTCGATGGCCGAAGGATTGTCACTTCGTCAGGGTAACGCAGGCCCCTGCGCACCTACAGCCGACGAGGTGTGGCACTCGTCGCACCGGCGTGGCGCGCCACGCAACCGTGTCGACCGTCCGGTGAGCTGGCCGCCGACCTGCCCGGTGGCCTGGCTGGTGGCTCGCCGCCGGTCCGCGGATGCCTGCGGCCGGGGCACCCTCGTAGTCTGAGTCGATGGCCGCCGCCACGACCCGGACGCACTACGAGGTGCTCGGCGTGTCGTCACGCGCCTCGGCGCCGCAGGTCCGTGCCGCGCATCGTCAGCTGGCGCAGTTGCTGCACCCGGACCGTCAGGCCGGCGCCTCGGCGGCTGAGCGTGCGCTCGCCGAGCGCCGGATGAGGGAGGTCAACGCAGCCTGGACCGTGCTGTCGGACCCGGAGCGCCGTCGCCGGTACGACGAGTCGCTCCGTGCCTCGACCTCGGGCCGGTCCTCAGGCTCGTCGACCTCCGGATCCGCGGGTGCTGGACCACCGCGGTCCGAACCGCGGTTCGACGACCCCGACGAGTACTGGGCGCAACGGCGTGCCGCCGAGATCGATCCCGACGAACCCGAGTTGCACCCCGTGCAGTTCTGGCTCCTGCGGCGTGGTCCGATCGTGGCGGCGCTGGTCGTCGCGGCGATCCTGTTCGTGGGCCCTGTCGTGGCGGGGAGCGGCGGCGGTGTCGACTCGGCGCCGCCCAGCACCGCGGTGCCGATCGATGCGAACGGTGGCTGCGTGGCGATCCTCAACAACGGTCAGGCGTACCGGGTGTCGTGCGCCGGGCCGAATGCCGGTCGCATCGACCGCGTCGTGCCGCTGGCACAGAGCTGCCCCGAGGGGACCGAACGCGTCGCCATGTCGAACGAGATGGCGTGCATCGACGATGCGCGATGACGGTGGTGCGGCCATGAGATCGGAGCGGTGCTGATGCGTGTCACCGGGCTGGATCACGTCGTGCTGCGCGTCGCCGACGCCGAGGTCTCGTTGGACTGGTACCAGCAGGTGCTCGGGCTCGAGGGGATGCGGGTCGACGAGTGGCGCCGCGGCGAGGTGCCCTTCGTCTCGGTGCGCGTCGACGACACGACGATCATCGACCTGCTCGAGAGTGGGCGCAGCGATGGGGCGCTCGACCACGTGGCGCTCGTCGTCGACGACGTGGACCTCGACGAGCTGGCCGCGTCGGGAACGGTCGACGTCGTCACGGGCCCGGCGTCGCGCTGGGGTGCTCGAGGGACCGGCCGCAGCCTGTACGTCCGCGACCCGGACGGCCACGTGATCGAACTGCGCGTCTACGGGTCCTGAGACACGTCGTCCGGTCGGGGGCGGGCGCGGCCGAGCACGAGTGGCTCCTCGGCGACCTCGCTGACCGGTCGGGTGGGCTGACCCCGCGTCAACAGGTCGAGCAGCTCGGTGTGGTGTCGCCACTCGAAGCCGCGCGTCGGGTCCTTCCAGCTGGGGTTGATGCGTTGCCGCTCACCGCGCACTCGCGCCCACCACTGCAGGGCGCGTTCCCGCGGCCCCGGTCGGGCCGATCTCCGGAGAGCATCCAGGATCACCGCCCGGGTCCGGCCCCGGTCGCCCTCGGCGCCGAGCGCCCGCGCCGCGTTCACCCAGTGCTGGCGTGTCTGCACCGGCGACGGTCGGAGACGTTGGATCTCGTCGAGCGGAATCGTGGCGGGGAACCCGGTGGCCAGCGGCAGCGCATCCGCGGCCTGCAGCGCGCACATGGTGAGCAGGCACTTGCCGCATCGGCCGCAGTTGTCGGGGCGGTCCTCGGTCCAGCACACCTTGAGGTAGGGGAGCAGGTCGGGTCGGTCACGGGCGAGGAGCCACACCTTTCCGACACGGTCGAGGGACACGCTGTCGTGGACGACCGCGACCGACTCGCTCGAGAGGTTCGGCTCCAGCACCGGGCTCGATCCGAACGGGATCAGCTCGTTCACCGCCTGGGTGGCCGGCACGATGACCCGTCCGAACAGTCCGTCCATCGACAGTGCCAGCGCCGCCAGCGCGGCGCCGTGCGCGTCGGCCCAGTCGCAGCGGCCGTCGGTGAGCACGCGCACATTCGTCCGCGGCACCACCAGCGGCAGGCCCATCAGATCGCCCGCGACACGTGCGAGCCGGACCTCTTCTTCGCGAGTGGCCGCCGAGTGGTGCGGTTCGAGTCCGACCACGTGGATCAGGTGGGTGATCGGTTCGTTGCCCGGGCGTTCGACCACGGCGCTCGCCATGGAGTCGGCGCCCCGCGAGAACATGCAGCCGATCAGCGGGCTGCTCGGCGCCGATTCGACGACGCCGCCGGTGGTGATCGCCGCCGGACGCAGGTCCGGGTTCCACCGGGCGAACGCGGTGACCACCTCGGTGGTGCCGGCGAGCACACGGGCCGACACCGGCGCGTCGACGTCGATGTCCTCGCCGGCGAGCATCGCCGGGAGCAGCGCCGCGGCGAGGAAGCAGCTCGCATCGAGGTCGGTGCGCAATGATGCGCCGTCCACGTGCGGCAGGTGGAACTCGACGACGGAGTCACCGGCTCGGCCTCGGATGCGGGCACTCCGGGTCCAACCCGTGTCGGTCGCCTCGGTGCGGACGCGGTCGATGATCACGGTGCGCCGACTGCACCGACTGCGCTGACTGCGCCGGCTGTGGCGGGCGGGTGGCGGCCGTCGGCGGCGGCGGGCCGACTGAGTTCCACGACTGTGTCGCATTCGTCGCACCAATAGGACTTGTAGGGTTCGTCGCCGCGCAGGAGGTCGAAGACCTCGACGTCGCCCACCTCGGCGGCACGCTCGAACGCCGAGCGGAGCGTGTCGGCGAGCAGGGTTCGCCCGACCGACAGCTCGGCGAATCGCGGGTCCCAGCCGGACTGGTAGAAGCTGATCGTCCGGCCGTGGCGGAGCAACAGGATCGCGGCCGCCGGGTGGTCCGCGATGTGCAGCACCCGGATGACCGCGCCGCCGTGTTCGGCGAGTGCCGGCAGCGTCTCGGCGACGAACTCGCCGGAGCGGCCGCGGAACAGTTGGTTGCCCGAGTCGAACCGGAGCTCGTGCAGCTGCGCCAGCACGTCGAGCGCGTCGCCGACCTGTGCGGGTGTGGCGTGATCGACGATCACCACCTCGTCCCGCTCCAGGAGGCGGTCCGCGTGCGCGGCGATCCGCCGACGGCGGCGTGCGCCGGGTTGGGCCAGATACTCCGCCCACGATCGGTCGAGTCGGACGAGCGGACACGGCACGTCAACGACCGTGGCGCGTGGATCCGCGTGCCGGAAGTCCGGGTGGAGACCGTCGGTGCGGAACGGCAGATCCGACGGCAGCAGCGCGTCGAGCAGGCCGGGCAGCTCGGCGGCGACGGCCACCCGATCGGAGGCCGCATGCAGCGGGCCGACGTGATCGCTGATCGGATCACCGATCAGTTGCGTGAGTCCACGCTCACGGTCGATGGTGACGCCGAGCAGGCCGACCGTCCGGTCGCCCTCGGTGATCGCTGCGAGCCGTACCTCGCACCCCTGCGTCAGGATGCGGAGCGCGTTGTTCCACCAGACGGGCGTCGTGAAGACCGAGCTCGTCCACTCAGGTCGCTCGGCGAGCAGCGCCGACGCATCGGCGGGAGCGAGCAGATCGATGGTGGGCACGGCGGGATGCTACCGGCCGGTCGTTCCGACGTACCCGGGGCGCGCCGGAGTGTCGACGAGGCCGTGCAGCAGTGTCGCGACCCGTCGACCGGTCAGCCCAGCATCGAACTCACGTGCGCGCCGTCGGGCGGCCTGCACCCGGACGAGTTGGTCGGGAGCGTCCACCTCGCGGAGCGCTCGGATGGCCTCGCCGATGGTGTCGGCGAGTGCGACGTTGTCGAGCGTCTCGCACATCCACCCGGCGTTGCCGTCGTCGAGGAGGTAGCGGGAACCGGCGGTGCGCGTGGCGACGACCGGCGTGCCAATCGTCATCGACTCGAGCACCGACAGTCCGAACGACTCGTGCACCGACGCGTTCACGGCGACGTCGAGCGCGACCTGGACCGGCACGGTGTCCTCGAGGTGTCCGAGGAACTCGACGTGGTCGCCTAGGCCTCGCCGGTCGACGAGCATCGCCAGCTGCTCCGCGATCGGTCCCTCCCAGCCGAGCACGGCGCCGCCCGCGATCACGAAGTGCAGCGTGTCGTCGCGGTCGAGCAGCCGGGATGCGGCGTCGATCAGGCTGGACTGACCCTTGTTGCGATCCAGACGTGCGATCAGGCCCACAACCGTCCGATCGTCCCAGCCGAACTCGGCGCGGGCCGCGTCACGCTCGGATCGCCGGGCGATCAGCGCGTCGGTCGGGATCCCCGGCGACACGACGTGCACGTCGACCTCGGCCTCGACCTCGGCGAGCAGCGCCCGCTGGGCGGCGGCGACGTCGGGTGACGGAGCCATGATGGCCGCGGTCGGCAGCGACCGGACCGTGAGCTCGGCGGGTCGATCGTTCGGCAGGAGTTCCATCCACCACACCGCCGGGACGCCGGCCTCGTCGGCAGGTGGTCCGGCGGCGAGGTGGCCTCGCGCTCCGACCGACACGACCGCGTCAGTGCGGTGTGTCGCGAGTGAACGTCCGATGGTGTCGGGCAGGTCGTCGGCGATCTCGACCGGGCAACCCGACGCCTCGAACCAACGGACCAGCGGCCCGGGTTCACCGACGATGGCACGTGGCCGGACACCGGCTGCGGGCAACGCCGCGGCCAGATGGGCGAGCGACCGTTCGGCGCCACCCGGCACCGAGAGCGTGTCGACGAGGAGGATGTCCATCGGGCGGCCGATCAGACGTGGAGCGCCGGTTCGGGCGCGACGACGCTGGGTGCGCTTCGCCGGGCGACAGCGGATCGGAACGCCGTCGCGGTCACGAGTGCGCTGTCGCTCCACGTCGTCCGGCTGGCGTGTCGCTGGGCGGCGAGGACGCGCTCACTGCCTCCGTCGGGATCGTCGAGCGCGTTCCCGATCGCGAGTGTGAGCGACGCGCTGTCCCCGGGGGTGAACCAACGGGCGCCGTGATCACCGACGAGCGCCCGGTTCGTCGGCAGGTCCGCAGCGACGATCGGAGTGGCGTGTGCGGTGGCCAGGAGCAACGACGACGACGTCCAGTCCCGGCTGCGCGCCAGCACGGCGACGTCCGCGAGCGCGAAGCACGCCGCGACGAACTCGTCGGACGCCCAGTCATCGAGCACGCGGACGCGTCGGGGGTCGACCCCGTCCAGCGCGGAACGCGCCACGTCGTCCCGGATGGGTCCCACGATGGCGAGCACGGCGTCGGCCCGGGCGAGGTCGTCGAACGCGGCGAGCAGCAGCGGGAGATCCTTGTCCCAACGTTGCGCACCGAGCGACAACACGACCCGGTCGCCGACCGCGATCCCGAGTCGGCGCGCCGCGTCGACGGGATCGGCCGTGGCCGCCGGCGCGGCGGCGAACGAGTCGTAGCTGCCCGGCGGGGCCACGACGACGTCGACCGGACGGTGGCGACGCGCCTGCCCCAGCTCGACGACGAATCGTGCGGTCGGCTCGTCGTGGGTCACGACGACGTCGCTCAGGCGGAGCAACGCCTCGACGACGGTGTCCTCGTAGCCGTCGCGCCCGAGCAGCAGGCGACCGGACTCGTGAACGGTCCACGCGATTGCGTAACCGAGGGTTCGTGCGAGGTCGAGCTGCCCACACACCCAGGCCGCGGGTGGGGAGTCGAGCGGTGCGTCGTCGGCGAGTCGTTCCAGATGCCAGTGGACGTGCAGCACGTCGATCCGTGCCCGGTGCGCGACCAGCCAGTCGGTGGTGAGGCCGGCAGTGGCGACGCAGTGCACGCCCACCTCGGCGAGCTCGCCGTAGACGGCGCGCTGGTACGGGTTGATGTCGGTCGTCCACGGCAACCGTGCGACACGCAGGTGTGGCGTGGTCTCATCCCGTGGCACCGCTGGAGCGTAGGCGTGCGGCTGCCGGACCCGCCCGTTCGAGGCAGGCGAGCGCCTCGGGTGCTCGTCGGCTCCAGCGAGCGTCGGCTTTCGGTCGCGGCGACCGTCACGGCTACAGTGACGACCTCCGGGCGTATAGCTCAGCTGGCTAGAGCGCTGCCTTCACACGGCAGAGGTCCGCAGTTCGAGTCTGCGTACGCCCACTGCACCAACCCCCGCTGCGGCGGGGGTTGTGTCGTCTCCGGGGCTCGGAGCCGTCGCCCGGAGTCGGCGTCGGGAACGCCGCTGCGCCTCGGCTCGGCGTGAACCCGCCGCCGGCGCTCGGCACCGTGCCCGGCGGCCTCGGCGAGCTCAGCTGTCGGGTTTGTTCATGGCCCGGGTGATGAGCACGGTCGTCGGGCCGAAGAGCAGCCCGGCGACGACGCCACCGATGATTCCCGACACGACGCTGCCGGTCAGTGCGAAGAACACCCCCATGCAGACGCCGAACACCACGCCACTCACGACCGCGGTTCGCACGGGGTGCTCGAGGGCTCGCCGCTGCTGCTCGCGTTGTTTCGGTGTGCGACCCCAGAACCAGTCGGTGAAACCTGCCATGCGCCGAACGTAGCGGATCGGCCGCAGCCGGTGGGGCGTCACCGACGCTCTGCTTGTAGCGTTCGCGGATGGCTGCAGCACCGGTGGCGATGAGCGTGGGGAGCCCCGATGCGCCTCGGTGAGCCCGGCGTCGTCGTCGAGGGCGCGACGGCGCGAATCAGCTGCGAGGTGGAACTCGAGGGCACCGCGCGCACCTGGTGGATCGACGCGCCGGCGAGCGTCGCCGGCCGACTCGATCCGGGTCCGACGGCATTCTTCCCGCTGGCGCTGATGCTCGCCGCCCGACTCGGTGAGGACCTCCACGTCGACGCGCCGCTGTGCGAGACCCAGCTCAAGGCGGGGTTCGAGCTGGGTGCGGTGTTCGAACGCTGGTGGGGCTGGCGAACGCCCGAGATCGTCGGCGTGTCCGCTCCGGTGCGTCAGACGCCTGCCGGGTCCGTGCGCGGTCTGTTGTTCAGCCGCGGTGCGGACTCGTCGGCGGAACTGGTCGCCAGCCGACGCGGCGAGGTGCCGCCGATCGGCATGCTGGTCAGCATCGAGGGCATCGAACCGACGCACTCGCAGCACACGGCCGCGCTCGTGGCTGCTGACACCGCTGCGGTCGCCCGGCGACTCGGCGTCGACCACGTGGCGCTCCGCACCAATCTGCGAGTCGAGGCCGACCGTCACCTCGAGTGGCCGAATTCGCATGGAGCGGTGCTCGTCGGGACGGCGCTGGCGCTGGGGCCGATGCTGCAGTCGTTGGTGGTGGCGCAACCGATCGCCGAGCGGACCTTCCGGGAGCGGCGCCGCCCGTACGGGACGTCACGCGAGCTCGATCCGTTGTGGTCGACGGACGGCACGGCGGTGGAGTGCGGCGACGAAACGCGCGATCGGGTCGCCAAGGTCGCGCTCGTGGCCACCGAGCCCGAGCTCGTGAGCTCGCTCAAGGTGTGCTGGGAGGCCGATGTCCGCGGCAACTGCGGGCGGTGTGAGAAGTGCGCCAACACCATGACCGCCCTGCGGCTCACGGGGAATGGTGACCTGATCGCCGGGCTGTTCGACACGCCGCTCAGCGTCGAGCGGGTGCGCCGGATCCGGTCCGCAGGGCGACCGTCGGGTCGGCTGCGAGCGGTGGTGGAGGTCCTGCGGTCGCTGGCGGTGACCGCAGCCGACGACCCACAACTCGCCGAGCTGGCCTCGGCCTGGGACGAGGCCGCGGCGCGCGGGTGGGGCGCCCGGACGTGGGGGCTCGCCGGACTCGATCCGTTGACGCGGCTCGACGACAACGGCGACCGGGTCGCGCTCGACGACCGGTTCGGATGGGGCGGCGATGCGCGACCGCTGCACCTGCTGTCGAGTGCACGACACGGTCTCGTGGCCAGCAGGCGCGGGCAGGAGCGCGTGCTCCCGTGGTGTCAGATCGACGTGGTGTCGCCGCACTCGGCCCGTCTCGCGCTCACGCTCGCGGAGTGCGTTCCCGGTGGTGCCAGCGTGCTGTGCGACGAGGTCGTCCCCGGCGCTCCGGCGGTCGCGGTGGGCGGCCTGCTCGATACCTCGGCGCTGCGGTGCTGGGGGAGCGCCGAACACCATCTCGAGGCCGTTCCGCTGCTCGAGGCGGTGGAGCACGGCTGCGCCCCGCTGCAGGTGGTCCCTGACGAGCTCGTCGAGTTGATCCACGGCGACCTTCCAGCCTGGGCACGCGTCCTCGTGGTGGGTATCGACGAGCTCCCGTCGGTGCCGTTCGACGACGCCCGGCTCGACGCGCTGTGGGGCGCTGCGATCGCACTGGTCGTCGCTGGATCCATGGAGCGCGACGCACGGATCGGTGGACGACCATGAGCCGGGCTCGTCGTCTGATCGAGTGGTTGCGCAGCTGGCGGGGTGTCCCGGCGCGGACCGAGCGCGTCGACCGGCTCGTCGCTCACACCGCCGATCGGGTCGACGCACTCGAGGCGGGAGCGACACCGGTGCTCGCGGCCGACACCGAGCGCAGCGAACTGCTCCGCCGGATCGACGAGGTGACGTTCACCGTGCTCGCCGAAGGGCGCGGCCGGCACGACGACGTCGCCGGATGGATCAACGGCGTCGAGCAGCAGCTGGCGGCGACCCGGTTGCTGGTCGAGTCGCAGCAGGAGTCGCTGGCGATCGCCGCACACGAGCGTCGGGTGGCGATGGAGGCCTCGCTGGCCGAGCGACGCGACCGCGTCGTCGGTGACCTGATCGACCGGCACGCGGTGACTGCGGAGCGTCGCCCGGGCGTGAGCGTCATCACGATCACGTGGAACCATGCGGGCTGGATGCGCGAGGCGGCAGCATCCGGCGCGGCGGTGCTCGAGGCGCTCGGTGACGACGGTGGTGTCCACCTGATCCTCGACGACGCGTCGAGTGACGAGACCGCCGAGGTGCTGGCCGAACTCGCGCACGATCCCCGCATCGTCGTCATCTCGTCGCCGTCGAACCTGAATCTCGCCCGGGCCCGCAACGTGCTGCTCGCAGCGTGTCCGACCAGTCACGCGATGGTGCTCGACGCCGACAACCGGCTCGTCGCCGGGGGAGTGACCGATCTCTGGGCGGTGGCGCGGGCGCACGGTGCCGCGATCACCTACGGGCAGGTCATCGCCAGCGACGACCGGGGCGGCAACTGGAACGCGTACGCCTACGCGCCGTCGTGGGAGAGCCTGCGGACCGGGCTGTGCTTCGACTCGATGGCGATGATCGACGTCGACGCGGTGCAGGCGCTCGGCGGCTACTCGGTCGATCCCCAACTCGCCGGCGTCGTCGACGACCTCGAACTCCTGCTGCGCACACTGCGACGGGATCGGCTCGTCGTGTTCGTGCCGACCGTCGTCGGCCGGTACCGGGCTGCGGCGATGCGTCACAGCGCGCTGGTCGCGCATCAACCCAGCGCGCTCCGTCGGGTCGAGCGCATGTACCTCTACGACGACCCCGACCTCGACACGTTCCCGGTCGCGGCGATCCACCCGGCGACCGGCGTGCTGTGGGCGTGGCCGGGTGCCCGTCGATTCGTGGGGGAGCCGTCGATCGACCTGCGACCCGCCGATCCGGTCGACTCGGACGTCACCGGCCCGACGGTGCTGGTCGTCGCTCCCGGTGGCGTGGGGAACCTCGGCGACGACGCGATCTCGGACGCGGTGATCCGCCGCGTCCGCCGGGACGTCCCCGGGGCCCTGGTCGAGGTCATCTCGGACCGACATGCACTGGCTCCGACCGCGGGCCCGGTGGTGTGGAACGGCACGGTGCTCGAGACGTGGCGGGGGCTGGATGACGAACTGCTCGTTGCGGCCGCAACGCTGCTCGGCGTCGAGATCGACCGGCTCCGTCCGGATGTTGTCGGCCCGACGGTCATCGATCTCGCGGCATTCGACCTCGTCGTGTTCGCCGGTGGTGGCAACCTGGCCGATCCGTTCG
>CAJBIS010000046.1 GCA_903953195.1 uncultured Actinomycetes bacterium | reverse complement strand
CCGATCGCCTCGGCGAGCAGGTAGCCCATGCCGGGGATCTTGAAGACCACCTCGACGATCAGCGCGCCACCGATGAGCGTGCCGACGTTCAGGCCGGCGACCGTGAGCAGCGTCAGCGAGGACGGCCGGAGCGCGTGGCGGAACAGGATGCGCTTGTTCTTCAGGCCCTTCGCCTTCGCCATCATGATGAAGTCCTGCTGCAGCGTGGCGATCATGTCGCTGCGCAGCAGACGCATGTACACCGCCACCTGGCCGACGGCGAGCGTGATGACGGGCAGCACCACGGTCTGGACGTGCTTCACCGGGTTCTCCGTGAGCGGCGTGTAGCCGGTGGCCTTGAACCACCCGAGCTTCACCGCCAGGTAGTACTGCAGGACGAATCCGAGCGCGAACGTGGGGATGGCGAGCATGGCGAACGCCGACGTGCTCGACAGTCGGTCGAACCATGAGCCACTCCGGTACGCGGCGATCACCCCCACCGGAATCGCGATGATCAGCGCCAGCAGCTGCGCGTAGATCATGAGGGTGAGCGAGACGGGGAGCGCGTCGCCGACCCGGGTGGAGACGTCGTTGCTCGAGTCGTAGTACTTGCCGAGGTTCCCGGTGGCGAAGTTGCCGAGCCACGTCGTGTACCGGACGACGAAGGGCTGGTCGAGGCCGAGCTCCTCGCGGATCTCGGCTCGCTGTTCGTCGCTGCCGAACGGAGCGACGACCTCGACCGGGTCGCCGGGCAGCAGTTCGAGCAGGAACGACGCGAAGAGTGTCACCAGGATGACGGTGACGAGGAGTTGTCCGAGCTTCTTGAGGATCACCATGGCGGGTGCGGTCCCTCGGCCCGGTCGGGGCCGAGGGACCGATCACTCAGTTCTGGACGTTCAGGCCCAGGACCGGATGGCCCGTGGCGAGACCCGGGAACGGCTCGCTGCCGTCCGGGTTGTTCGGCCCGAACACGCCGCTGACCGTCGGGTCCGAGGCGATGTCCCACTGCGTCCAGTTCAGCCAGATGTTGTAGACCTCCGAGCCGAACTGTCGGTTGATGTCCTCGTAGATGGCGGTCGCCTTCTCCTTGTCGGGCTCGGCGCGGCCCTGATCGAGGAGCTGGTCGATCTTCGGATCGGAGAACTTGCCGAAGTTCACCGGCGAGCCCGTCTTCCACCAGTTGTACTGACCGTCGGGGTTGCCACCCGGATGGTTGCGCCAGCTGAGCGCCTGCCAGTCGCCACCGAGCGCGGTGTTGATGAGCGAGGCCTGGTCGACCTGTCGGAGGTTCACCTTGGCGCCGGCCTTCTGGGCCTGCTCCTGGATGAACTGCGCGGCCTTCACCACGCCCGGATCCGAGGTCGACACCAGCGTGAACTCGAGGGGGAGCCCCGTCTCCTGCTGGTACTTGGCGGCGTACTCCTTGGCCTTGGCCAGGTCGTACTCCGGGTAGCCGGCGTCCTCGAGGTAGCCGATCTCGCCCTTGCCGAACGGGCCGGACGCCATCTCGAACATGTCGAGGTTGATGACCTTGTTGTAGGCATCACGGTCCAGCGCGTAGGCCGCTGCGAGGCGGGCGTTCTTGTTGTCGAACGGCGGCTTCGAGGTGTTGAGCATGCCGTAGCTGACCTCGGCGAAGTCGCTCGACTCCACCAGGTTGACGTCACCGTTGTCGCGGTCGTCGCGCAGCTCCTGGATCTGTTCGGCGCCGGAGGTGTGCAGCATGTTGACCTCGCCCGACTTGAGGGCGTTCACCCGTGCCCCGGCGTCCGGGTAGGGGCGGAACGTCAGCTTGTCCAGGTAGGGCAGCTGCGTGCCGTTCGCGTCCTTCTGCCAGTAGTTCGGGTTCTTGACCGTCTCGAGGCGGTCGTTGACCTTCCAGTCCTGCAGCTTGAACGGGCCGGTGCCGATGAGCTCCGTGTCGCACGCAGCCGAGTCGAGCTGCTTCTGGCCCATGATGCCGATGCGGCCGGAACCGAACAGGGCTGCCGGCAGCGACGGCCACGGCGTCGCCGTGGTGATGAGCACCGTCGACGGGTCGACGACCGCGGTGTCGGCGATGTTCGAGAAGACGAACCGGAACAACAGCGGGCTCCGGGCGGGGTACGTGCCCCGGTAGGCGTCGAGGTTGTTCTTGACCACCTGCGCATCGAGCGGCGTGCCGTCGTGGAACGTGATGCCCGGACGAAGCTTCACGGTCCACTGGGTGAAGTCGGCGTTCGGGGTCAGCGACTCGGCGAGCGAGCCCGAGTAGTCGCCCTTGGAGTCCGGGACGGTCAGCGTGTCGTAGATGGCCCGGGCGACCTGGATGCCCGAGATGGCGAGCTGCGCCTCGGCGAGGCACCAGCCGCCGGATGTCTCGGCCTCGAGGCCGTAGGAGACCTCACCACCAACGGTCGGAGTGTCGGAGCCGCTCGTGCCGCCGGACTCGTTGCTCGTGCCGTCGCCGCTGGAGCCCTCACTGCTCGAGTCGCTGCTCCCGCCGCACGCAGCTGCGAGGAGCGCCAGGCTCGCCACCGCTGCGACCAGCACTGATCGCTTCGGAATCCGGTACTTGTCCACGTATCCCCCTGGGTTGGTGGGCGTCCACATGATCTGGCGCCTGCTGGTCTGCCGGTCGGCCCGCGTGACGGGCTTCACAGGGCCGGAATCTACATCAGTCCACCGGCGTGTCAACGCGTCCCCGGCTTCAATCTCCGGCGCTCATGTCCGGCGCCACGCGCCCCGGGCCTCGAGAACGGTCCGCAGCACGGTCGGGTGGTCCGTCATGATGCCGTGCACTCCGAGGTCGAACAGTCGGTGCATCTCGTGCGGGTCGTCGATCGTCCACACGTGGACCTGCAGTCCGCGACGGTCGGCCCAGTTGATCAGCGCGGGCGTGACGATCTCGACGTTGCGCTGACGCACCGGCACCTGCAGGCACCGGTAGGCAGGACGACGGGTGCGCTCACCGCGTGCACGAGGCAGGCGCGACGCAGCGACGGCACGCCCGATCTCGATCGGGCCGGCCGACGTGCACAGGTCGGCGCCCAGCAAGGCCCGCAACCGTGCCAGGCGGCGGT
>CAJBIS010000045.1 GCA_903953195.1 uncultured Actinomycetes bacterium | reverse complement strand
GCTCGAGCATGGAGGACGCGTCGCCGCGTTCCCGGTCGACGTTGTGGGTGTCGGCACCGGGCGGAAACGGCAACCATGGCTCGCTCGGCCAGCCGTGGCGCTCGGTGGCGTCCCAGGGGATCGGGGCCCGACAGCCATCGCGTCCGCCCGGATCGACGCGCTGGTCCGCCCCGATCTCGGCGTCGACCAGGCCGAGCTCCTCACCGGCGTACAGGAACGGGGTCCCGCGCAGGCAGAGCAGCAGCACGGCGGCGGCACGGGCACGCGCCTCGGAGCCATAACGCGTGGCGTGTCGCGCCACGTCGTGGTTCGACAGCACCCACGCGGGCTGGGTGCCTCCGGTGTAGCGGGCCTCGGCGTCGACGAGCTCCGCCCGCCAGGCGTCCGCGTCCCAGGCGGCGTGCAGGGCCGGGATGTTGAACCCGAGATGCAACTCGTCGCCATCGCCGAGGTAGCTCCGCACCTGCGCTCGGTCGAACACGTACGTCTCGCCGAGCAGCATCCTCGACGGCTCCTCGGCATCGACGACGCTCCGCAGGAACCGGAGCTGGGCGTGCGTCCCGGGGCCGTGGTCGAAGATGCAGGCGGGGAGTGCGGCCAGATCCTCGGGCGCGTCGGGCAGCGACGCGTCCTTGCCGATGCAGTGGATGACATCGGCTCGGAACCCGTCGACGCCCCGGTCCATCCAGAACCGCAGCACGTCGGCCATCGCCTCGGGCACGTCCGGGTGATTCCAGTCGAGGTCCGGTTGCTCGCTCAGGAACAGGTGCAGGTAGTACTCGCCGCTCGCGGCATCCAGCGTCCACGCCGGGACGTCAGCGAAGGCCGCACGCCAGTTGTTGGGCGGCCCACCGTCCGGAGCGGGCGGACGCCAGACGTACCGGCCCCGTTCGACCGACGTCGGGTCGGCCAGCGCCCGCTGGAACCACGGGTGCTGATCCGATGTGTGGTTGAACACGACGTCGAACACGACACGCAGACCGAGCTCGTGCGCCCGAGCGATGAGTGCGTCCGCATCGGCGAGCGTTCCGAAGAGTTCGTCGACCGCACAGTGGTCGCTGATGTCGTATCCGAAATCGGCCATGGGGGACCGGTAGATCGGGGACAGCCACACGGCATCCACGCCGAGCTCGGCGACGTGGTCGAGCCGGGCGGTGATTCCCGGCAGGTCGCCGACCCCGGTGCCCGTCGAGTCGGCGAAACTCCGGGGGTAGATCTGGTAGACGACGGCCGTCTCCCACCACGGCGAAGTCGTTGCGGACACCTGCGCAGGCTAGCGATCAGGCCGGGCCCGCAGAGACATGACCGCCGTGGTGCCCGTCGCTATACTCGGCCGTTCGGCCACCAGGACCGGGAGTGCAGCGTGAAGAAGGGTCGGCATCGTCGCTACGAGGAAGCTCGGGCCATGAAGCGTGGTCCCGATCTCGACATCGAGGCGATCTTCGACGATCTCGAGTCGGATCGGGGTTCGGCGCCGGTGGTCTCACCGCCGCTCGACGACCCGATCAGCGGCACCCTTGATGACGACCTCGATGACGTCGATCTGGATGACACGGATCTGAGTGACGCCGATCTGAGTGACGCCGACTCGGGTGAGGCCACGGACGTCGATCCCGACGACGCGCACTGATTCTTCAGCGCGCCGCCTGAGCAGTCAGTCCCGCCGCCGGATCGCGGGGTGGGGCAACCACGTCTCGCCGCCACCGGTGCCGGGGCGTTCCGTCGCCCGGACCCCGAGCGACACGAGCAGTTGTTCGTAGACGGTCTCGCCGACCAACGAGACGATGTCGTCGCGGAGTTCCAGCACCACCGGGGCGCCACCCACGAAGGCCTCCGGGGCGTCGGTGCACCACCAGTGGAACTCGTCGCCACCCTCGCCCCAGTCACGCCGCTTCCACTCCCGCAGCACGTGGGTCGTGTGCCCCAACTCGTCGTCGTGGTACTCGAAGCGGATCGGCACCTGCCAGCACACCTCGGGCTTCCAGTCGAGGGGTCGTTCGCCGGCGTCGAGCGCGGCGACGTGGAAGGCGCAGCCGGCGCCACGCCCGAAGTCGTTGCGGTTCAGGAACACGCATGCGCCGTCGTGGACCCGGGTGGTCCAGGTACCCTCGTCGTCCTTGAGGAACGTGCGATCCAGGTCGGTGAACCGGTCGTGGAACTGCCAGTTCGACGCCGTGAGCCGTTCGGCGGCGCGGCGAGTGCGCTTCCGGTCCGGCTTGTCGGCGAAGTGGGCGCCGAACGAACAGCACCCGTGGCCGAGTTCGGTCGTGTCCTCCTCGTGGACGCCCTTGCACCCGTCGTTGAAGATGCACGTCCAGTTGCTCATCAGGAACGTCGCATCGAACATCCAGGTGTCGCCGTCGTGGTCGAACGAGACCCACTCGCGTCGGGTGTCGTCCAGAGTGCGATCGGTGCTCGTCACGCCGGGCAGCGTAGTCACGGTGTGCGGGTCCACCGGTCACGTCACCCGCAGACGCGTCCGGCCCGGAGGTGCTAGGAGTGTTCCATGGCCGGTGAGTTCGAGGACATCCGACGTCGACTGGACGCGATCGCCGAGGAGCTCGCCGATCTCGCGATCGATCGGCTGCGCGAGTCCATCGACGCGGGCGGGTCGGAACTGCCGGTCGACGAGCGCCGACTGACGCGGGCCCGTCGAGCCGTGGTGAAGGCGAGCGACCTGCTCGCCGAGCCCGACGACCACTGAGCATCCGCCGGGCGGACGGCGGGTTCAGTACTCGTTGAGCGCACGCACGAACGCGTGCAGCCGACCGTGGTGGTGGCGGCCGAACTGCAGCGTCAGGCGCGGTCGATCCACTTCGTCGTGGTCGGCGAGCTCGGCGGCGCTCACCTCGCAACGCTCGATCCGTCCTGCGGTCAGGATGTCCGCGAACCGCTCGCTGAGCTCCTCGATCGCCGGATCATCGATCTCCCTCATCAGTCGGATCACGAGTCGACCGTCGACGTAACGCATCGAGTGGAAGACCCGGAAGAACCCGCAGATGTGGTCGCAGGCGTCGTCGACGTCCGACGTGATGTGGAACAGGTCCAGGTCCTCGGCGTCGATCAGTCCGGCGTCCGCGAGTTCCACGTCGAGGAAGTGCCGGAAGCTCCGCCAGTAGGCGTCGCCGGCCGGTTCGAACAGGACCACGGGGCTCGGCGTCTCGCGGCCCGTCTGCACCAGGGTGAGCAGTTCGAACGCCTCGTCCATGGTGCCGAAGCCACCGGGGAGGAGCACGTACCCGGACGCCTCCTTCATGAAGGTGAGCTTCCGGTTGAAGAAGTAGCGGAACGAGACGTTCTTGGGGTCACCGTGGAGCGGGTTCGAGTCCGAGGGTTCGAACGGGAGGTCGATGGTGACGCCGAAGGAGCGCTCCCGCCCGGCACCCTCGACGCCCGCCGTCATGATCCCCGGCCCGCCGCCCGTGATGATCATCCAGTCCCGTGCCGCGAGCGCCGCCGCGACATCGCGTGCACAGGCGTAGGCGGGTTCGTCGGGGCGGGTCCGGGCGGAGCCGAAGATCGCCACCTTGCGGACGTCGCGGTACGGGCCGAACACCCGCACCGCCTCTCGGAGCTCGGTGAGCGTCCGTGTGGCGATCTTGAGATCGAGGCGATCCGCGCCGTCGGTCCCCATGCCGAGCGCCTCGGTCACCAAGCGGCTCACGAGGCGGGCGTCGTGCGGGACGCCGGCGTCGGCGACGAGCTGCCGGATCCGGGCCTCGAGGTCGTCGGAGGCGTTCGGATCAGCGGGGGGCTGGCTGGGTCGTGGTGGCATCGGGGCTGCACCGTAGTGTCGCCGTGCGGTGGGTTTTCGCGCCGGCGATGCGACACTGGTCGACGAGGGGCACGATGCGGACGTCAGAACGAGCCGATGCGGGCGCGGTGGACCGTGAACCCGATCCATTCGATGCGCTCTTCGAGCGCGCCTACCCGGCCGTGATCGGGATCGTGGTCCGGATCATCGACCGCGACCAGGCGTCCGCCGACGCGTTGCGGATCGGGCGCGAGGTCGCGACCGAGGTGCTGGTGACCGCACGATCGAAGCACCTCGACGACGCCGACGACTCGATGACGCGGGTGGTGGGCTGGACGCTCGATCGGTGTCTCGGGCTCCTCGACGGCATGGACGTCCGGGTGCCGCTGCCGCCCGGGATCACCGCGGCCGACCTCGCCGACGCCGACGTGCTCGCCGAGGGAGCCGGGCTCGAGTGGACGCTCGAGGGTCTCGCGCTCGACGAGCTGCGGATCGCGTTGCGGGACCTGCCGGCGAGAGTTCGACGCGTCGGGTTGTCGTGCCTCGGTGCGGGCCTCTCCCTCGAGGACACGGCCGCGCTGTTGGACCTGCGCGGCGACGAGGCCACCGCTGCGCTCGCCGAGGTGGGCGAGCGCATGTGCGTGCGGCGCCGCACGGAGCACGGCGTGGTGACACTCGTCGAACGGAAGGGCGAGTTTTGAGCACGACCGTCGACCCGGACGAGCTCGACCCGTCGACCGCCACGTTCGCGCCGGTCCCGCCGCGGGCGACACGGAGCCAGCAGGTGATTGCGGCGCTCGCCGTCCCCGGTGTCGACCTGGTCGCCGCTCGCGCCGTGGTCGAGGAGCGGTACCGCCGTCGGCGGACGACGCGGTGGGTGCGCCTCGCAGGTGTCGTGGCCGGCGCGGTGGTGCTCGGTCTCGTCGCGCTGCTGGTGGGGCGTTCCGAGGAGCGACTCGACACGGTGGCGTCGGACTCGAACACGACGACGACCGCCGTGCCGGCAGCGCCGTCGACGAGTGCCGCCGTCGCTGCACCCCCGGTCGCCGCCGCTCCCCCCGTCACGGTGCCCGTCGGCAGTGCGGTGGCGCCGCCGTCGCCTCCGGAACCGGTCGTGCAGCAACCGCTGACGGCGAGCCTGTCGACCACGGGTGACCCGACCGTCGGTGGCGCGGTCACGCTGCGCATCGAGTGGAACGACGCCGACCATGCCGTGAACGGCGACCCCGAGCTCACCGTCGACTGGGGTGACCCGATCGTGGCGTCGGCGCCGTCGCCCGGCGATGGCGGCGTGTGTGCTTCGGTGGGCGCACCCCGGGCCGGAACGCTCGAGCGGACGTTCCGGTACGCCACGGCCGGGACCCGGACGATCAGCGTGCGGCTGAGCAGCTGCGGCGGTTCGGGACCGTTCGGCGAGGAGGTGACCGTGACCGCGCCGATCGTGGTCGGTCCGGCGTCGACCGCAACGCTCGTTGCGTCGGTCGGTGGCGGCACGCCCGATCCCGATCTGGCGTCTGCCGTGCGGTACCCGGCCGATGGTGGTCCGGGCGGCGCGTTGCCGCTCCGGACACCGGCGGTCGGCTCGGTGCTCACCGCGGATCCGGCCAGGCGGGCGACGGTGCTGTCCGCCCCGTCGTGGGCGGTCGGCGATGTGGTCGTCCTCGCATGGAGCGACGGGTCGTGTCGATGGGGCACGGTCGGTGCCGGCGGCGGCGCCGGCGGGCTGGCCCTCGACGAGCAGGGCTGTCAGGCCGAGCTGCCGGTGCCCAGCACGACGACCGTGCCGTCGACCACGGCTCCCTCGGCCCCGGTGACGACGCCCGGCTGACCGGCGATCCGGTCGGGTCGGCCGTAGAGCGTCGTGCGCTGGACCAGCGTGCGGCCCGTGGAGTCGGCGAGGTGTTGCAGGTCGCGGGGCGTCACCATCGTGCCGTGTTCGGCGCCGGCGGCCCGTGAGATGTTCTCGTCGACGAGCGTGCCGCCGAGGTCGTCGACGCCCGCCCGGAGCAACTGACTGACGCCGTCGAGTCCGATCTTCACCCACGACGCCTGCACGTGGTCGATGAGTCCCCGGTAGGCGATGCGCGCCACCGCGTGCACGAGCACGACCTCGCGGAACG
>CAJBIS010000044.1 GCA_903953195.1 uncultured Actinomycetes bacterium | reverse complement strand
CGGTTCGGGCTGCCCGAGGTCAACCAGGGTGCGCTCGGCGCGGCGACCCATCTGGCCCGTCTGGTTCCGCAGCACAAGATGCGAGAAATGGTCTACACGGCCGCCGATGTCGACGCCGCAGTGCTCCACAACTGGGGGTCGGTGAGTCGGGTCGTCCCGGTCGACGAACTGCGCGACGCGGCGTTCGACATCGCGTCGGTGATCTGTACGAAGAGCCGGTACGTGATCCGTCGGGCCAAGGAGTCGCTCAACGGCATCGACCCGGTCGACGTGAACCGCAGCTATCGCTTCGAGCAGGGGTTCACCTACGAACTCAACCTCTCCGGGGTCTCCGACGAGGCGCGTGACGCGTTCGTCGAGGGTCGCGACGCCGACCACTCACGCTGATCGGATCCGGTCTGATCGGCCGGGGCCGGCGCTGCGGTCAGGGGGTCGGCGGCGGCGGTGTCCCGCCGAGGTTCGAGCAGTTCTGGCCGTAGCTCGCGAGTGCCTCCTGCACGTCCGGTTCGCTGAAGATCGCCTGCAGGGTCTCGAGGGACCAGCCGTCACTCGCCCCTGTCTGTTCGATCTTCGTGGCCGTGTCCTTCAGGATCTGTGCATTCGCCTCGTTCCCCGGCTGGTCCACGTCGGCGAGCGTGTTGAAGAGGCTGACGAAGATCTGCCCGGCCTGTTCGACCTGGGCCGGCCCGTTCGGTTGGGGGAGCGATTGCATCAGGACGCCGAGCAGCTTGCACGGATCGGAGCCGGCGTCCTTGAGCTGGTCGTTGACCTGATCCGTGAGCTCGGTGAACTCGTCATCGGGGACGGTCGAGGTGGGGATCGTCGTGGTCTCGGACGAGTCGCCCTGCGTGGTGCCGTCGTTCTGGTCGATCTGCTCCCCGTCCGTGGCCGTCGTGCTCGACGCGGCGCTGTCGTCGCTGCCGCCGCACGCGGCGAGGGGGGCGATGGCGAGGGTCACGACGGCGGCGAGCGCGAGGAATCGGGTGCGATGCATGGCGGGGACCGTAGCGGAGTGCGGACGATTTCGAGGGTGCAACGCACCCGTCTAGGTTGTGATCTGACACACCGTCAGATCGGGTGTGCGGATCAGGAGGTCCGGGGTGCCTGGCCCAGACAAGCGTTGCACTGCCGAGGACGTGGTCGCCGAACTGCGGTCCGGGATGACCATCGGGATCGGTGGCTGGGGGAGCCGGCGCAAGCCGATGTCGCTCATCCGGGCGATCCTGCGCTCGGACCTGCGTGACCTGACGATCGTCGCCTACGGCGGTCCGGACGTCGGCCTCTTGTGTCGCAGCGGTCAGGCCTCCGCCGTCGTGTCGGGGTTCGTGTCCCTCGACTCGATCCCGCTCGAGCCGCACTACCGCGCCGCCCGCCAGTCCGGGTCGATCACCGCCACGGAACTCGACGAGGGCATGTTCCTGCTGGGGCTCCAGGCCGCGGCGTGGCGGGTGCCGTTCCTGCCGACCCGGGCCGGGCTCGGCTCCGACGTCCCGCGCCTCATGCCGCACCTGCGCACGGTCACCTCGCCGTACGCCGAGCCGACGAGCGGCGAGTTCGAGGAGCTGCTGGCGGTGCCGGCGCTCCAGCTGGACGTGGCGCTCGTCCACCAGCACCGGGCCGACGAGTCCGGCAACGCGGTCTGGCTGGGTGAGGACCCGTTCATGGACGACCTGATGGTCCGGGCGGCCGACCGGGCGTTCGTGTCGACCGAGGCGATCGTGGACACCGATGCGCTGACCGAGGGCGGCGTCGACGTGACGCACCAGCGCATCTCGCGACTCGACGTCACCGGGGTGATCGAGTCGCCGAACGGCGCGCACTTCACCGAGTGCCCCCCGAACTACGGCCGCGACGAGGCGTTCCAGAAGCGCTACGCCGCAACGGCGAAGTCCGACGAGACCTGGGACGAGTTCCGGACGGACTTCCTCGACCTCGACGAGGCGGGTTACCAGGCCAAGGTGAAGGAGCTGGCGTCATGAGCGATCCACGACGAGCTGATGTGTGCGCTGTCGCGATCGCCGAGGCGTTCCGTGGTGATGGCGAGCGTCTGTGCAACCCGATCGGGAACCTGCCGCTGGTCGGCGGCCGGCTGGCCGTCGCCACCTTCGAACCGCACCTGGTCCTCACCGACGGCTTCTACTCGCTGCTCGACAACGTGCCGCCGGTCGGGCTCGACGAGGAGGCGAGACTGGCCCAGCGAGTCGTCGGCTCGTGGAACCCGTACCGCGAGATGTTCGGTCTGCTCTGGCAGGGCAAACGTCACGTGATGATG
>CAJBIS010000043.1 GCA_903953195.1 uncultured Actinomycetes bacterium | reverse complement strand
GGCCGACGCGCTCGGCGCACTTCTCCAGCAGCTGGTGGACGCTGGCACGATCCGGCCCGTCACCACCCGCGAGGTCTTCTTCCTCGTCCAGGCCGCGGCGGGACCGTTCAACCTGCACCGGTTGTCTGCAGTGTTCGATCCGCTGGACGGGCCGCTCGACCCAGACCACCACGTCGACAACATGACCGAGTTCATCCTGCGGGGGCTCAGCGCGACCACGGCCGAGCCTGAGCGGAATCAGTGACAGCCGCTCGGCCTGCGGCGACGCTGGAGTCGCTGTTCTCCGGTTCGTTCTCGATCACCGGGTCCCGTGCACCGGCAAGCGCTCAAACCGAATGAGCTACTCGGCCGGGACTGGCGGACACCGTGGGTGACAACCCTGTGTCGGCTGGTCGCAGGTCAGGCTGGCGGGGTGGTTGGCGGCTGTTGATGGGTCGCGGCGTCTGGCTCGTTCCGGTCACCCGGTGAACTTGAACCAGTCGACGTTCACGAAGTCTCCGGACTGGCCGCTACTGAACACCATGTAGATGTTGCGGGTTCCGAGTGTCGACTGCTTCGGTGCCGTCAGTGTCGTCCACGTGTGCCAGCCGCCGGTTTGCGACACCGGCACGGATGCCAGCAACGGTCCGTCGGGCGCGTCGGCGTGCAGCTGACTGGTCCCGGTGGTCGAGGCACCTGAGGCCACACGCACGGCGAAGTTGGCGTCGGAGCCAGAGGGGGTGCTCACGCCGTCGAACGCCACCCAGTCACCCGTGGAGATGGCAGCGATGTAGCCGCCCGACGTGAAGGTGTCGTTCGGCTTGATCGTCACGCCGGAACAGTTCGAGCACTGGCGGTCGTACGACTCGGCCTCGATGTTCTTGCTCGCGTCGCGATTCGCCGACGCCGACACCGGTGCGGTGGTGTTCGGCGTGGTGGCGGACGGGGTCGTCGTGGTGGCGGACGGCGTGGTCGACGACGGGGCGGTCGCAGGTGCAGTGGTCGGAGCGACCGTGGTCGCCGTGGGCACAGGAGCTGGTGAACCGGTGATCTCTCCGCCGCCGGAGAGCATCTGGCTGTTGGTCGCGACGACCTTGAACGTGTACTGCTGCCCGATCGTCAGGTTCTGGCATTCCGCTTCGAAGAAGTCGTACTGCGGTTGGGGGGTGTAGGTGATCGGGCAGTCGATCGACCCGAAGACGTCCGTGGGTGTCGCGGTCACCTTGTACGACGTGATGGGAGCACCGCCATCACTCGCGGGAACCTGGAAGTTCACCAGCACGCAGCCGCAGCCCGGTTCGTAGAACCCCTCGATCTTCGACGGGCGCGTCGGTTGGATCACCGGCCATGGCTCCGTCATCGCGTTCTGTGCCAGGTAGTCGTCGCCCTTGGCGGTGGTGACCGGGCGGACGCTCATCGGAAAGGCGACGGGATCGGTGACCGTGGTGTCGTTCGTCGGGAGTTGGCCTGCTGCCGGAGCGGGGATCATTCCCGCGTACGCGCACTTTGCGTCCTCGGTACCTGTGCCGGGCGACCCTGTGCGGTCGGCCCACGATGGGCTCACGTTGCCGACGGGACCGACGGACCCGCTCGAACCGTCCGACAGGTCCACATAGACGTGGCGGTTCCAGGCTCCCGAGCACTGGTACCTCTGGTCGACGCGTGGCAGGACCAAACTGGGGAAGACGTCAGTTCGAACGGTCTCGGTCTCGATGCGGCTCGTGTCGGACGTCCAGAACCTCGACGTCTGTGTGCACCATCCCTTGGCGAGTTCCACCTGGCGCTCAGTCCACGACGGGGGCGACACGGGCGTCTGGTCGGCCTGCTTCCAGTTGCCGCAGTCGTCGATTCCGGTCGCGGCCGACACGAGTGTGGGGTACGGCGCGGCGGCGGCGAGCGTCTTCGCCTCGTCGACGGTCGGAAGTCGCCACCCCTCCGCTGAACCCCACGGGGACCAGACGGAGTCCATGGCTCGGACGTAGGACGCATCGCCAGGGATGCAGCCCTGGATCGCCCCGCCGGCGCTCCGCTCGCAGTCATCACCGACGGGCAGCTTGCCGTCGACAACGGGGATGACCTGTGCGCCGGCTTCCACCGGGAGCGCGACGATCCATTGGTTCTGGGCGAACGAATCGTGGAAGTAGCGGTACGAATTCACGACGTTCTTCAGGGTGCTGCACTCGGTGGGGCCGGCGTTGTTGAAGTTGGCGCACGACTTGTGCGGCCCGATGTCCGGCGACCACCGCACCGGACGCTGCTGCACACCCGGGTCCTGGGGTCGAACGACCCCGTCGAGGGGCAGGTCCTGAATGGTGGAGACGGACTGGCTGTTCGGGAAGTTGGACGGCGCCTGCGTCCCCATCCACGCCGGCGGCGTGAACATGAGCGAGGGGTTCGTCGCCGCAGGACCGACTCCGTTGGGGAGACTGATCACGACACCCTGAGGGAGCATCGGCGGAATGATCGTCTGCTCGGCCCGGCTGTTGTTGTACCAGTCCTGGACGACGTTCGTGGCCTCGCCCTGTCTGCCATCGAGCACGTAGAACTCCGCGTGGAGGTACGCGTCGAGCGCGGCGTACTCGGAGACGTAGGTGTAGTAGTCCCGCAGTTGGACCGAATCCTGGTGGGTCCAGTACTTGCGGTTCGCCGCGTAGACCCGGACGAAGTCGGTCAGGATCGACGGGTTGCTCTGGATCGGCGGCATCAACTGGTCGTGGAGCACCTGGTACCGGTCCGCCGCCGGGTTCGAGTACTTCTGCAGGAACTCCGTCTCGTAGTTGGCCACGCCCTTGCTGCAGTTGGCTTCGTCGTAGAGCTTCCCCGAGCT
>CAJBIS010000042.1 GCA_903953195.1 uncultured Actinomycetes bacterium | reverse complement strand
GGTACCGGGTCCACGGGTCGTGGCCGAGCACGACCGCCGGACGGAGGCGACGGATGACCGCGCTCACCGCGGCGCGCTGGTCGAACCCGGCGGCGAGTTCACCGTCGATGAGCCCGAGGAAGGTGACGGACGTGCCGCCGAGACGTCGGGAGGCCTCCTCCTGCTCCAGGCGACGCCGGTGGATCAACGCCACCTGGTCGACGTGCGGGTCCCACGTCCCCTTGGAGCCGTCGGTGAGGACGAGATGGTGCACTGCGCATCCGGCCCGCGCCCACTTGGCCAGCGTCCCACCGCACTGGAACTCGGCGTCGTCCGGATGGGCGACGATCGCCAGCGCGGAGCGCGGGGTGGGCAGATCCGTCGAGCGGACCGGGGGCGCGTCGTCGAGATTGCCGCGTCGGACCATGCGGCGATTGTGGCACCCGCGCTCACGCGCCGGCGGATCTCGGCGGGACGGACGAGGGCCACGGGCCCAGTTCCGGTGGTGGCGTCAGGTCGCCCGGCACGTCGACGTCCCAGGCCAGATGGTCGTCGTCGTGGATCCGGACGCTGAGACCGAGCCCGTCCGCCTCGGCCCGGTGCGCGTCGAACGAACCGGCCCCGTAACGGAACCGGAGTTCGTGCCCGGTGGGGACGGACAACACGTTGGTGCCGTCACGTCGACGGTCGGCGACCAGAACGACGTCGTCGGGGCCCCCGGCGGACCGGGTCACGAACTCCGACAGCGGCGCCGGGAACGCCAGGTCGCCGTGCACGACCACGACCCGCCGTCGTCCGGCCGCGCCGGCATCGACGTAGGCCGCACCGATCGCCCGGTTCAGGCCCGCTCCCGGCTGCCACGAGACCGACGCTCCCAGCGACCGGGCCCACGCCGCGACGTCCTCGTCGTCGCAGACGACGGCGACGGCGTGCGGGGCGGCGGCACGCAGCACCCCGGCGGCCAGTTCACGGGCGAGGCGGGCGCGCTCGTCGGGGTCCAGGACGTCGGCGAGACGCTCCTTCGCGACCGCGAACGCCTTCACCGGCACGAGCACCAGCACGTCGCCGGTGGTGGCCGCCGGCGCGGCGTCGGACGTTCGGGGCGCAGGCATGTCGGCTCAGCGTAGGGTGACCGCTCATGCGGATCCGTGTCGCCGTCATCGGAGGGGGGTCGTGGGGCACCACGGTGGCCCACCTCGCCGCCCAGCACGTGCCCACCCTGCTGTGGGCCCGACGGGACGATCTCGCCGATGAGATCAACGGGCGCCACACCAACGAGCGCTACCTCCCCGGCTACCAGCTGCACCCGGAGCTGCGGTCGACCACCGACCTGGCCGAGGCGGTCGGCACGGCCGACGTGCTGGTCATGGGCGTGCCGTCGCAGGGATTCCGGGGCGCGCTCGAGGACTGCGCCGAGCACGTGCGGGCGTGGGTGCCGGTGCTGTCGCTCACCAAGGGGCTCGAACAGGGAACCCGGCTGCGCATGACCCAGATCATCAACGAGGTGCTGCCCGGTCACCCCGCTGCGGTGCTCACCGGCCCGAACCTCGCCAAGGAGATCCTCCACGGCGACGCGGCGGCCGCGGTGATCGCCAGTCCCGATCCCGTCGTGGCACAGCAGCTGCAGCGGATCTTCCACCAGAACCTCTTCCGCGTGTACGTGAACCCCGACGTCGTCGGTTGCGAGGTCGCCGGCGCGCTGAAGAACGTGATCGCGATCGCGGCCGGGATGGCTGACGGGCTCGGCGCCGGCGACAACACGAAGGCCGCGGTGATCACGCGGGGACTGGCCGAACTGTCGCGGCTCGGCGAGGAGAT
>CAJBIS010000041.1 GCA_903953195.1 uncultured Actinomycetes bacterium | reverse complement strand
CTTGCTCAGAAAATCCAAATTTGGAAGGATCCTTCACTTGTGAAAAGACCTCTTTCTTGAAGATTTTCTTTAGTAAATGATTGATGGAATCAAGTTGTTCCAAGGCCTCTACCTGTTCTTCAACAAGTATTTCGTAGCCATTCCGGTGTTGGTAGCGCAGGGCTTTGTCTCCGAATTGCTTCCGAATCTGAGTTAAGCCGGAATACCTTTTCTCTACCAACTGAGCTACGTCCGCGGAAGTGCCGAATGTACCAGACCGTGGCGGATCAACCAGAACCGCGGAGGCGGTCGGCCAGTTCGACAGCCAGACCGACCTCCGAGATGCCGTCGACCGTCGACAGGCGAGCGCCCTCGGAGAAGGTCAACGAAGCCACGTCGCGGTCATGTCGACCACGCACGACGAGCTCGGGCCCGACAGCGAAGACGTCGACGATGGGCTGCCAGCGGCGGGCGTTGATGACCAGCACCCGCTCGTTCGTCAGCACCACGATCGCCGGGTGGCCGAGCATCTGGCCGTTCACCGCGACCATCACGATCTCGCCGGGTGCGAGGAGTGCACCACACACGGAGAACGGAATCGCCGCCTCCTCCTGGGCCTCGGGGCGGAGCCGGGAGACCGCCGCGGCCAGACCGTTGGCGTCGGCGAGCGGCGGTGGCATCCGACCGCCGAACACCTCGGCACCGGCAGCTGGTGGCACCGAGACCGGCATGCCGGTCGGCACGGCGGTCGGCCGCGTGGTCGCCGGCGCAGCCTGGACGGGACCGGTGGTGAAACCGGTGCGAGAGAACACGGTGGGGCCATCGAACACCGGGACGGAGAGATCCTCGGCGGGCTCGTCGACCACATCGGCTGGTCGGACCACCGGTTCGGGACTGAACGGGTCGGCGACGGGAGCCGCCGTACTCCACATGTTGTCGCGCCCGAACGGCGGATCCGGCGGGACGACCTCGGCGTTGTCGACCGCCACGGTCGTGAACAGGTCGTCGTCGTCCGAGTCGCGGAGCTGGGCGTTGCACTGCGAACACGTCGCGGCGTCGAACGGGTTCGGACCGCCGCAGAACGGACAGGACCACCAGTTGGGATCGTCACTCGTCACGCCGAGCGCTCCGTCGTCAGCTCGGACCGCGCAGGTCGATCCGGAGCACGAGCACGCCGTCGTCCAGCTCGGCCTCGGCGTCAGCGAGCATGGCGAAGTCCCGGAAGTCAAGCTCGGCCTGACGGATGAACTCCCGACGCGCCTCACCCTCGACCGGAGGAATCTGTCGCCGCTTCACGGACGCAGCACGATCTGCGAAGCGGCCCACCATCTCTGCGGGATCGAAGGGCTCGGAGCCGCTCACGACTCGGTGCCCCAACCCTGCGACGCCCAGGCTCCAGCGCCCGGACCGACCGGCTCCATCGTGACGTCGGGTGCGCTCGACGTCGGCGGCGACGTCGACAACCACACGGGCGCGGTCCCGGCGGGTGACACGCTCGGTGCGCTCGATGTCGGTGCGCTCGATGTCGGCGCCTCGGGTTCCCCGATGAACTCGATGCGGAACGCCGGCGTGACCGCGGTGCGCTCCTCGACGACCGGTGCGCTCAGCTTCCAGAACACGACGGTCGCCACGGCGATCAGCGCGGCGAGACCGAGCAGGCCCATCACCGCCATGTTCAGCCGCTTCGTCGCGGCCTCGCTCTCCGAGACCCGCTCACCCAGCTGGTCCGGTCCGCTGGTGACGAGCGGCGCATCCGACGGCGACTCTGCGACCGGCGCCGGGGCGACGGGGGCATCCTGGGCTCCGGCGGCGGGGACGAACGCACCGCCGATGATGACGATCAGCGCCGTTGCGAGCGCCACGAACAGGCCGACGACACGTCGATTCGGAAGCGTGTTGCGCACCTGCATGACGATCCCACGCTACCCCGACTGGCTCCCCCACCGGCGCCAGTGGCGACCTCACTCCTGCTCGGCGGGGCACCAGTACGTCGTTCGACCACCCACGGTGGCTCGGGTCAGCGCCGAACCACACCGAGGGCAGGCGCCGCCACGTTCGCGCGAGTCCTGCAGGTCCCCGAGGTGCGACCCACCACGGCGTGACAGCAGGCGAACCGTCGTGGTCACGGACCGTGCGAGCACCCGTTGCTCCGCCGACGACAGCCCGTCCGCCGGGCGGGTCGGATCCAGTCCCGCGCGCCACAACGTCTCATCGACGAGCAGGTTCCCCAGCCCCGCCACACGGGACTGGTCGAGCAGCACCGCCTTGAGCGCACGACTCGATTCGAGCGCCGGACGGAGCTCGGCGACACGCAACGTCGCCGCATCCGGACCGAGCGCCGACTCATCCGGATCGAGCGTGACGCCGCCGAGTCGACGGGGGTCGATCAGCTCGAGTCGGCCACCGTCGAGATCGAGTGCGAAGCGGACCCAGTGCGGCGCCGCGTTCGGCGTTCGGGCAGGCCCGTACAGCAGCTCGTCGATCGGGGCCTCACCATCGACCACGAGGCGACCGGTCATCCCGAACCGCAGACCCAGCCGGGTCGTGTCGCTGAGATCGAGCACCAGCAGCTTGCCGTGGCGTCGAGCGGAGGCGACCCGAAGCCCCACCAGCGCCGACGCGGTCGACCCGTCGAGCCCGTCCTTCAGGAACCACGGATCCGGGGTGTGCACCGCCGTGATGGCTCGACCGATCGTCCGCTCCGCCGCCGAGCGGTAGAGCTCGACCTCGATCAGCTCCGGCACGGCTCAGTCGCCGAGTGTGTCGAGGGCCGCGAACACGTCGGCGATGACGTCGTCGGGGTCCTCGAGACCGACCGAGATGCGCACCGTCCCGGGACCGATCCCGGCCGCCGCGAGTTCGTCCGGCAGCAGGTTCACGTGCGTGGTCGACGCCGGATGCGTCACCAGCGTCTCCGGACCGCCCAATGAGGTCGCCAGCTGACAGAGTCGCGTCGACTCGACGAACCGCGCGCCTGCGTCGAGCCCGCCGACCAGATCGAACGTGAGCAACCCGCCGAAACGGCGCATCTGACGGACCGCGAGCTCATGCTGCGGATGGGATGCCAGTCCCGGATAGCGGACGTCCTTCACTCGGGCGTCCGCCTCGAGCAGTTCGGCCAGACGCGCCGCCGTGGCGCACTGGCGGTCGAGCCGCACACCCAGCGTCCGGATGCCGCGCAGACCGGCGGCGGCGTCGAACGGTGAGGCGTTCGCACCCTGCAGGACCGCGAATCCCCAGATCCAGTCGAGCAGCTCACGGCTGCCCGCCACCGCACCGAGCGTCGCATCGTTGTGTCCGCCGATCGCCTTCGTCGCCGAGTGCACGACCAGGTCGACGCCGTGATCGAGCGGTCGCTGCGCCAGGGGCGTCGCGAACGTCGAATCCACGACGGTCATCGGACCACGCACCGATCCGAGTCGGTCGAGGTCCACCAGATCGAGCCGTGGGTTGGCGGGCGACTCCGCGAACAGCAGCGTCGTCCGGCCGGGGACGACCGCGGCGTCCCAGGCGTCCGGGTCGGCGGCGTCGACGAACGTGACGTCGATGCCGAATCGTGGACACACGGCCTGGAACAGCATCTGCGTCCCGGCGTACAGCTGGTGCTGGGTGACGATGTGGTCACCCGTGGAGCACAACCCGAGCACCACGCCTGTCACCGCACCCATGCCGGAGGCGAAGGCGCGGGCCGACTCCGCACCCTCGAGCTCGGCGATCGCCGACTCGAACGCGCTCACCGTCGGGTTGCCGTAGCGCGAGTAGAAGCGTGTCGCATCGGTCGACGTCGCCATGGCGCGCCCCTCGTCGACGGAGTTCGACACGAACGTCGACGACGCCCAGATGACCGGCGCGAGCGCCGTCTGGTCGTCGGGTCGACCGGCGCGGATGGCGGTCGTATCCGGGCGGTAGTCCGGCTGGTCGTCGCGATCGTCGTGCTGATCAGTCATCGGCTGCACCTGCAGGGGGGACGTGGCGGTCCAGGAAGTCGGCGATCCGCGGACCCAACGTGGCCGTCTCGATCAGGAACGCATCGTGACCGTGCGGCGAGTCGATGTCCACCCACTCGACCTCCGCACCGAGGGACTGCAGATCGTCGTGCAGCGAGCGCTGCTGCACCGGCGGGTACAGCCCATCGCTGCGCACTGAGGCGACCAGCACCGGTGCCGAGACGCGCGACAGCGCCTGACGGGCCGAGCCGCGACCGCGGCCGACGTCGTGCAGGTCCATGGACCGGTTGAGGCGCAGATAACTGTTGGCGTCGAACCGGCGCACCAGTTTGAGGCCCTGGTAGTCGAGGTAGCTCTCGACGTCGAAGACCGGGTCCATCGTGAAGTCCAGTTGCTCGATGACCGAACGGTGGAAGCGTTCCGAGAATGCCTCGTCACTGCGGTAGGTCACCTGCGCGCACATGCGGGCGACCGCGAGCCCGCGCCACGGGCCGTCGCCCGGGGCGGCGTCGTAGTAGTCGCCTCCCCGGAAACGGGGGTCGGCCTCGACCGCCATGCGGCCGATGTGGCTCCACGCGATCTGCAACGCGGACGCCGCGGCGGTCGTCGACGCCAGAACGAGCGACCGCACGCGATCCGGGTACATCACCGCCCACTCGAGGGCCTGCATGCCGCCCATCGACCCACCGACCACGGCGCGCCAGGTCGAGATTCCGAGCGCGTCAGCGAGCGACGCCTGCGCCCGCACCATGTCGCGGATGCTCACCACCGGGAACGTCGAACCGTACGGTTCGCCCGTCGCCGGGTCCGTCGATGCGGGACCGGTGCTGCCCTGACAGCCGCCGAGCACATTGGCGCACACGACGAAGTCGCGGTCGGTGTCGAGTGGCCGGCCCGGCCCGATGAGACCGTCCCACCAACCCGGGGTCGCGTGGCCCGGGCCGCCACGCCCGGCGGCGTGGCTGTCGCCGGTGAGCGCGTGGCAGACCAGCACCGCGTTCGACGCGGTCGCATCGAGCGTGCCCCAGGTCTCGTAGGCCAATTCCACGTGGCCCAGATGTCCGCCGCCCTCCAGCGAGAACCGCCGACCCGGGGTCACCTCGTGGAACCGTCGGTCGCCGACGGGGTCACCCGGACGCCACGCGCCACTGGCGGGCAGGTCGTCAGGAGGTCGGATGGGTGAGGACATCGGTCGCAGTGTCGGTTCCGGTGACGGGAGCCAGCGCGGCACGATCTGTGGCAGGACACGTGGTTGCCGGCAGCGCCGACCACATCCCCGCCGGTGGCGGGAAGGCACCTTGGGTGTCCGTCCCAGGTTGCCGGACCCCGAAGGGCCGCTCGTGATGATCGATAGACGATCCTCGCTCGGGAGGTTCGTTGTCAACTCCCGGCAGGGCTAGCAGCGGATGACACGGTCGTACCACCAGGTCATGACCTCGGAGTCGGGGCTGCAGCCGTGAGCGATGCACATCGTGCGGCCGAGACGCCCGAGCAGGTCGGCCCGGGTGCCGCCATCGGCATCAGCGAGCCGCCGGGCCAGCAGCGCACCACGGTCCCATGCGACCCGATCGATCGGCAGGTCGACGTCACCGACGGCGGACGCCGACCATCGAACTGCGCCGACCGACATGCCGGTCCCGAGTCGCCGGGCCGCGGCGGTCGCCGAGGCCGTCGGCGACAACAGCGCCGCGAGCACCAGCCAGGTGTCAGCGGAGTCGAACGGTTCGACGGAGATCACCGGTGTGACCGGGACCAGATCACCGATCGGGTCGGCGACCGCCTCGAGCACCCGTGTCTGCGACGCGACCAGGACCTTCGGGCGCAGGCGCCGACGCACCCAGTCCGCGACCCGGGGGCTCGATGCCTGCAACGCAGGCAGGTCGAGACGTGGGGCGGTCACGCTGCGGCCGGCGAGCTTCCGGGCACGCTGCCCCCACGTGAGCCGCGACGGGTCGATCATGCCGACGGTCACCAGCCGCGGGGACGCGCCGACGACACTCGGTTCGTCGAGCTCCCGTGCGGCGGCGGCGAGCGCGTAGAACTCGTCACGGAACCCCGCCGTGGACGCGGCGATCGTGTGCAGTCGGTGCCGGACGACCGGCACCTCGGGCACCGCCGGCACACCGAGCGGTGCGGCGAGGAGCGGCCCCCACGAGTCCTCGGGCTCCGGCGACGCAGCATCGCCGACGGATTCCAGGGTGCTGCCCCACCGCACATCGACCATCCCCGCTCGCGACCGGTCGCCGCCGACGCGCAGCACCGGCGCACACACGTGGACGCCGGCGTCGAAGTGCAGCTCAGGGCTCGCCCACACGGCGACGAGTTGTGCATCTCGCAGCACACGGTCGCGGACCGCGGCGGT
>CAJBIS010000040.1 GCA_903953195.1 uncultured Actinomycetes bacterium | reverse complement strand
TGGCCTTTGCAGGGCAGTCGCCGATCATCTCCTCCCAGTCGAGCTCCTCATCTGCAATGCGGATTCGCTCCCACAACGACAGGCAGTACTGCCCACGCTATGCCCGGACTACCGTCATCAGACTCTTGCTCCGAAAGAGCCGATTGGCAGTCCCAATTACTGAGGTTGTCTCGGAAAGGAAAGCATTCCTCGGGTTCCTTCAGATCGAACGAGAATTCGGAAGCCCACAACGACGACTCGCGCGATCCAAACAAGGACTCTCGCGATGATATTGTGTCTCGCTGCCCAGTCCTAGCGCGCTCTCGTGATGGCATGGTGTCTCGCTTCCCAGTCACGCCGACTGCCGAGTTTTGATGGCTGGGCGTACAAGCTTCGTGCCGAGACGAAGCTCTGCTGGTCCGACTTGTCCTTGAACTGCGTCATGCGGCGCAACTCGCCGAACGAGGTGAGGCACTGCATGATCCACGCGAGCTCGGTGTGCTCCGGCACGTGGCTCTGGACGAACAGCGTGCACACCTCGGGGTCGAGACCGCAGGCCAGCAGTGTCTGCGCCAGCTCGAGCGACTGGGCGCCCAGCTGACCCGGCTCGCCGGGGATCGTGAGGGCGTGCAGGTCGACCACGCAGTAGAAGCTGTCGGCGCGGTGCTGGTCGTCGACCCAGTTGCGGATGGCGCCCAACAGGTTGCCGAGGTGGAGGTCCCCGGTCGGTTGGATGCCGGAGAAGACTCGGGGCATGGGCGCCGAGCCTACCCACACCGCAGGGGCGTGCCCGTCCCGGTTTCCCGGCGGTTTCGGGGCCTCGGCCGCAAATCACATCCGTGTGACTTGAGGGGCGTGAACGGGGCTACGATGGCCGCCATGGCGTACGAGGTGCAGACCGCCGTCTTCGAGGGCCCCTTCGACCTGCTGCTCCACCTGATCCTGCGCGAGCAGGTCGAGCTCTACGACATCTCGCTCGCGGCGATCGTGGACGCGTATCTGGCGGAACTCGATCGCATGGACCACTTCGACCTCGAGGTCGCCACCGAGTTCCTGTTGATCGCCGCCACGCTGGTCGAGTTGAAGACCAAGCGCATGCTCCCCGGCGACGACGATCTCGACCTCGATGACGATCTGTCGCTCTGGGAGGAGCGGGATCTGCTGCTGGCCCGGCTGCTCGAGTGCAAGACGTTCAAGGACGCCGCCGTCACGCTGGCCCGGTACCAGGCCGAGGCCGCTCGTTCGTTCGCCCGCCGTGTCGGTCCGGACGAGCGGTACATCGACCTGGCGCCGGACCTGCTCGCCGGCGTCGACGGCGCCATGCTGCACGCCGCGTACCTGCGTGCGGTCACGCCGAAGCCGCAGCCGATGATCGACCTGTTCCACGTCGCGCCGATCCGGGCGAGCGTGGTCGACGCCGTCGCCGAACTGTGCGGTGAGCTCCCCGAGATCGGTCGGGTGTCGTTCCGTGAGCTCACGGCGTCACTGGTCGACCGCATCGAGATCGTCGTCCGGTTCCTCGCCATCCTCGAACTCTTCAAGCAGGGGTTCGTGGACCTGCAGCAGCCGCTGACCTTCGGTGACATCGAGGTCGTCTGGATCGCCGAGGTCGACGCGGGTGCGGCGGCGCTGGAGGCCGTGGATGCCTACGACGGCTGACCCCGACGACGCGGCCGACGGCGCAGCTGATGAGACCGTCGAGCCGCCCGAGCAGGAGGCCGAGAACGCACACGACGAGGCCTCGGGTGGGCCGGTCGAGGAGCCGCCGGTCGCGCTGATCGACGAGGCTCGTCGTGCCCTCGAGGCGGTGCTGATGGTCGTCGACGAGCCCGCTGATCCGAGTCTGCTGGCGCAGCTCGTCGAACTCCCGACCGACACGGTCGAGCAGCTCCTGGGCGAGCTCGCAGCGTCCTACGAGGCCGACGGGCGGGGGTTCCAGTTGGTCCGGGTCGCCGGCGGGTGGCGGTTTCAGAGCCATGAGGCCTGTGCGCCATGGGTCGAGCGGTACGTGCTGAGCGGCCAGAGCTCCCGGTTGTCGGCCGCGGCGCTCGAGACGCTGGCGATCGTCGCCTACAAGCAGCCGATCTCCCGGGCGCAGGTCGCGGCGATCCGCGGGGTCAACGTCGACGGCGTCATGCGGACGCTCCAGCAGCGTGGCTACATCGCCGAGACCGGTCGTGACGACGGCCCGGGCCTTGCGGTGCTGTTCGGGACCACGCGTGAGTTCCTCGAACGGTTGGGCATCAACGAGTTGTCGGAACTCCCGTCGCTCGGTGACTTCATTCCGGGCGCCGATGTCGTCGAGGCGCTCGAGCAGGGCCTCCGACCCTCCGACGACCTGGTCCTCGACGAGCCGTCCGAGGACGTGACAGACGGCGCCGACGGCGGCGCGTCGGATGAACACGGCGCCGACGGCGGCGCGTCGGCTGCGGTGGTCGCCGAGGACGTCCCGACGGTCGACGACCTGTCCGACGATCCGGTGTGACGCCGTCGCCGGGCGATGAGGAGCTGCCCGGCGGCGAGCGCCTGCAGAAGGTGCTGGCGCGTGCGGGCATCGGGAGTCGCCGCACCTGTGAGGACCTGATCGCTGACGGACGGGTGCGCGTCGACGGTGCCGTGGTCCGATTGGGCGCCCGCATCGACGTGAGCCGACAGGTCGTCGAGGTGGACGGCGTGCCGATCACCGTCGATCCCGACCTGGTGCACTACCTCCTGAACAAGCCGGCTGGTGTGGTGACGACGGCATCGGACACGCACGGCCGTCCCACCGTGATCGAGCTGGTGCCGGCGTCGCCGCGTGTGCACCCGGTGGGCCGGCTCGATCTCGAGACCGAGGGCCTGCTGCTGTTGACCAACGACGGCGCGCTCACCCATCGCCTCACGCACCCGTCCTTCGGTGTCGAGAAGGAGTACCTCGCCGAGGTGGCGGGGCTGCCGTCTCGTGGTGCGCTGCGGCGGCTCCGCGAGGGCGTCGAGCTCGACGACGGCATGACGGCGCCGGCCGTCGTGAGCCTGGTGTCCCCGAGCGTGGTGAAACTCGTCATCCACGAGGGGCGCAACCGTCAGGTCCGACGGATGTGTGAGGCGGTGGGGCATCCGGTCGTCCGCCTGGTCCGCACCCGCATCGGTCCGCTGCGTGACCAGCACCTGCCTCCCGGTGCCTGGCGCCCCCTCGAGCAGGACGAACTCCGGGCCCTCGAACAGGCGGTCACCTCGGTGCCGAATGCCGAGTCCATCGGCGGGGCGCCGACGGCGACGACTGCAGCCGAGACCGGTGCCGAAACGGATCCCGACGGCACGCCCTCGGACTCCTAGACTCCTCTGCCGTGACGTCCGTGCTCGCGCTCCGTGGTGCCACGACGCTCGACGTCGATGAGCACGATCACCTGATGGTCCGTGTGACCGAGCTCCTCGGCGAGATGCTCGAGCGCAACGGCATCCACCACGACGACCTGATCTCGATCATCTTCACGGCGACCGAGGACGTGCACAGCTGCTTTCCGGCGAAGGCGGCTCGCATGATGGGGCTGGGCGATGTTCCGCTGATCTGCGCCCGCGAGCTCGACATCGACGGCGGTACGCCGCTGTGCATCCGGATCCTGGTGCACTTCAACTCCGAGCTCGGGCGGGCGGAACTCCGCCACGTGTACCTCGAGGGCGCCCGCAACCTGCGGGACGACCTGCCCCAGTGAGTGCCGCCGCCGGCACCGCACGTCGCGCCGGGCTGATCGGCACCGGACTCATCGGCGGTTCCGTCGGCCTGGCACTGCGAGCCGCCGGCTGGCACGTCACCGCGCACGACGCCGACCCGGCCACGCTGGCATCCGCCATCGAACTCGGTGTGGCGGACGCGTCCGGCGTGGACACCGCGGCCGAGATCACGTTCGTGGCCACGCCGGTCGGGCGTGTCCCGGACATCGCGCTGGCCGCACTCGAGTCGGGGGGCGTCGTCACCGACGTGGGCAGCGTGAAGGCGCCGGTCGTCGCGTCGGTGAACTCGCCCCGGTTCGTCGGTGGCCACCCGATGGCCGGATCCGAGGCCACCGGACTCGACGGGGCGCGCGCCGACCTGTTCGACGGCGCGTCCTGGGTCCTCACGCCGGTGCGATCCACCGCCCCCGACGCCCAGGCGCTGGTGCACGGCGTGGTGCGGTCGTTCGGGGCCGACGTCGTGACGCTCGACCCCGCCGATCACGACCGGCTGGTGGCGATGGTCTCGCACGTGCCGCACCTGACGGCGGCGACGTTGATGGAGCTGGCGGCGTCCCGGGCCGTCGAGGACGCCGCGGTGCTGCGGCTCGCTGCCGGCGGGTTCCGCGACATGACCCGCATCGCCGCGGGTGATCCGGGGATCTGGCTCGACATCTGTGAGGACAACCGCGACGCGATCGTCGACGTGCTCGACGACCTGCTGCGGTCGCTCGGAGCGTTTCGTGATCTGGTCGCCGACGGTGACCGCGACACCGTGCTGGAACGACTCGGTGCCGCGCAGGCGGCTCGCCGCAACCTGCCCGCCGGCATCGCCGCTGCGGACGAACTCGCCGAGGTCCGGGTCCAGATTCCGGACCGTCCGGGCGAGCTCGCCGCCATCACGACCCTCGCCACCGAGCTCGACGTGAACGTCGCCGACATCGAGGTGGCGCACAGCGCGGGTGAGTCACGCGGTCTGCTGATCCTGGTGGTCGCACTGGACCGTGCGGCGGAGTTCGCCGACGCGCTGACGGCGCGCGGTCGGCCGGCATCGGTCCATCCGCTGTGACACCGTCGAGCGCGGGCCACGGCGTCGTCGTGGCGCCCGGCCCGCTGGCCGCGACGATCCGGCCGCCGGGATCGAAGAGCGAGACGAACCGGCTGCTGGTGTGCGCTGCGCTCGCCGCAGGGACGTCGACCATCCACGACGTGCTGGTCGCCGATGACACCGAGGCCATGCTCGCCGGCCTGACCGCGCTCGGGGTGCAGCTCGAGGTGTCGACCGTTGACTCGTCGCCCGGGAACGCCACGGTCACGGTCGTCGGCTGTGCCGGTCGGCCACCCGGTGGGGGGTCGATCGACGCGCGGTTGTCCGGCACGACGTCGCGGTTCCTCATTCCCGTGGCCGCCCTCGGTGAGGCGCCGAGCGTCGTCGACGGCGACGTGCCGCTGCGCAGCCGACCGATGGCCGACCTGCTGGACGCCGTGGCGGCGCTCGGTGGCGGTGTCGAACCGCTCGGAGAATCCGGTCACCTCCCGGTCCGCGTCGGCGCACCGCGGTTGACCGGAGGTCCGGTGTCGATCCGGGGTGACGTCAGCAGTCAGTTCCTCTCTGCGCTCCTGCTCGCGGGCCCGTGCCTGGCGAACGGTCTGCACGTCGAACTCACCTCGGCGCTCGTGTCGGTGCCCTACGTGCAGATGACGCTCGACGCCATGTCGTGGTTCGGGGCCCGGGTGGACGGCGACGTCACGTCCTCACTCGCCGTGCGTGCGACCGGCTAC